>JAEZYR010000032.1 GCA_023442635.1 Bacillota bacterium
ACAAAAGTCTGCTCAAAGCTCTGGGCTTAGAGCAAAGCCGCCGAGAGCTTTTGCTCATGGTGTCTACGGCTGAGCGCTGTCAGCAAGCCCAAGCCCTTTTGCTGCAAGAAAAACGCCTGCTGCAACGCGGCCAAGGCCTGCTTTTTAGAACCAGATTAAGTGGTATTTGTGGTATTCGTATCGGAGCGGCCACAGTCAGCGCATCAGCTCGGGGGCTTAACCTTGTGCCGACACAAGCACCCCATACTGCGCCTGCTGCTCAGGATGAAGAGGGACAAGTAGCCAAGAATGATCCTGTGGCAGCCCGTACAGCCCATTTCGAAGCTGAACGCTGTGCCTTGCGCGAAGAACTGGAGCGACATGAAGCGCCCCAAGGAAATCTTGATCTTAGACCCGAAGGAGAAGCAGAAAAGATGCCCTACGAAATGATCGTAACCATTGTGGATTTGGGAAAAGGCGAAGAAGTGATGGATGCTGCGCGCCAGGCTGGCGCTAGAGGGGGCACCTTGTTGCACGGTAGAGGCTCGGGTATTCACGAACAGGCTCGTTTCTTTCATATGGAGATAGAGCCTGAAAAAGATATCGTCTTAATCTTGACGCCCAAGAGCAAAGTACGACCCATCGTGCAAGGTATCCGTGATGCCCTCAATATCGAAAAAGCAGGCCAGGGTATTATCTATACACATCCCGTGGAAGAGGCCTTTGGCCTAGTAGAGGACAAGGACATATAAGCAGGCTCTAACAAAAAAATTGAGAAAGAAAAGCCCCGCTCACAGGCGGGGCTTTCTGATTGCATCCGTTTAACGCCTAGGATTAGACATTGAAGGACTTACGGCCAAGATAGCGACCTTCGCAGCAGAGTTCTTCCTCAATGCGGAGGAGCTGGTTGTACTTGGCCACACGATCCGTACGAGAAGGAGCACCCGTCTTGATCTGGCCAGCATTGGTTGCGACGACGATGTCAGCAATCGTCACGTCTTCCGTTTCGCCTGAACGGTGGGAAACGATAGCCGTGTAACCAGCCTTAGCGGCCATATCCATAGCCTCGAGGGTCTCGGTCAGCGTACCGATCTGGTTGACCTTGATCAAAATGGAGTTAGCGGCACCGAGCTCGATACCCTTGGCAAGGCGCTTGCTGTTGGTAACGAAGAGGTCGTCACCCACGAGCTGAACGCGATCGCCCAAACGCTCTGTAAGGGCCTTCCAGCCTTCCCAATCCTCTTCTGCCAAACCGTCCTCGATGGAGATGATCGGGTACTTGTCGACCATTTCTGCCCAGTAATCGATGATCTCATCACGGGTCATGAACTTGTCGCTCTTCCAGAAGTAATAATCGCCTTCACGACCTTTTTTCTTGGCTTCTTCGTAGAGCTCTGTCATGGCAGGATCCATAGCGATCATGAAATCTTCGCCTGGTTTGAAGCCAGCAGCCTCGATAGCCTTGACCAAGTAGGCGAGAGGTTGCTCGTCATTCTCGAAGTTAGGAGCAAAGCCGCCCTCGTCGCCGACGCTGGTGGAATAGCCATCCTTTTTGAGCTCGCCCTTAAGGGTGTGGAAGACCTCAGCGCACCAGCGGAGTGCTTCACGGAAGTTAGGAGCGCCAACAGGCATGATCATGAATTCCTGCATGTTGACGGAGTTGTCAGCGTGCTTACCGCCGTTGATGACATTCATCATAGGCGTGGGCAGCGTATTGGCGCGAGCACCGCCAAGATAGCGGAAGAGGCTTACGCCCTGAGCCTGAGCAGCGGCTTTGGCGACAGCGAGTGAAACACCGAGAATAGCGTTCGCACCGAATTTGCCCTTGTTGTCGGTGCCATCTAGTTCGATCATTTTCTTATCGATGGCGTACTGATCGAAGACATTCCAGCCGATGAGTTCAGGGGCAATATCTTCGTTGACGTGGGCTACAGCCTCCAAAACACCCTTGCCGAGATAGCGTTTTTTGTCGCCGTCACGGAGCTCAACGGCCTCAAAAGCACCCGTTGAAGCGCCAGAAGGAACGGCGGCGCGGCCCAGAATGCCGCACTCTGTCACAACATCGACTTCGACCGTTGGATTACCACGGCTGTCCATGATTTCACGTGCATGAATCTTTGCGATTTTGGCTGTTTTCATCGTTTGCGATACCTCCCGCTCGATGGGCGAGGATCCCCCTCGCTGTTGATACTCATAATACCTGGATCACATCCCAAAATGAGCCATGATCTAGATTGTTCTTATTATAGCGAAAGTCTTGATTTTGGGCGAAGCGACTTCGCTGCCTTTGAGGACGCTGTTTGGCAGGTGATTTGCCCCTCAGTAGCCCTTAGAATCAGTGCTCTTTAGAAGATGCATCGATTCAAGGAAAAGTCTCTGTGCTTAAGTGCAAATCAAGGGCGGGGGAAGGACTGGGTTGTGAGCTAGAAAGCAACGCCACCGATCGGGGTCAGTATCCTGACGCTTGAAAGAATGGATTCTTGCTCAGAAGGGTTGGGGTGTAAAAGCTATAATTGGTAAAAGACTAGCTCGTTGCTTGAGCTTGTGCGCTGTCAGATCAAGGGACCATCTAGAGATGTTGGCAGGCAGCGTATTTGGCCATCTATATCCGCAAAAGGAGGCGTCTATGGCAAAAACTGGCTCCGTCCGCTATTACAGTGTTAGCGAACTTGAAGCTCAAATGGGCAGCCGCTCAATCTCGGCTTTTGTACAGTCATGTGAAAGCCGTTTGATGAAAGAACTTCAAGATCTGGCCTATCGCATTGCGTGGAACCCAGCCATCAGAGCTGTTTTTGTGGCAGGACCTTCTTCCTCTGGCAAGACAACTTTTACCCATCGCTTGCAAGCAGGTCTGAAAATGCATGGACGGGAGACTTTCACCCTCTCGCTTGATGATTATTATCGCGACCAGCCGCAATTGGTTTATCACGAGGGGAGACCAGATTTCGAAAGCATCGATTCCCTAGATCAAGCCTTGATGCTCGAGCAAATTCAAGCCCTTTTGGCAGGGGAGACCGTGCGCGTGCCCAGTTTTGATTTTGCACAACGCAAGCGCTGTTGGGAACCAGAGCGCGCCATCACACTTCCCCCAAATGCTGTCTTGCTGGTCGAAGGACTCCATGGCTTGAGTCACGATATTTCAGGACAATTAGCCAACGAAGCGAGACTGCGCATCATGCTGACGCCTTGGGCTAGCTTGGTGTCTGATCGGAGGCTTCTAGAAGCGCGAGACATCCGTATTTTGCGGCGCATTTCTCGCGATGTGCTGCATCGAGGAACACACGCTTTGGCGACCCTGGACTATTGGCCTATGATGGATCGCGTCGAAGAGGCTATTTTTCCAGCCTATCTGGAGTCGGCTGATGTCTTTGTGAACACAGCTCTGTTGTATGAGTTTTTGGTCATACCGCAATTGGCCGCCAAAGCCATCCAGCGCGATCTATTAGCCTATGAGGAAGGACGTCTCAGGGCGTCTAATTACGTTGAACCTGGTCTTTACTATGCTGATTTGCCAGCAGCCCTCAAAGAAGCTAGACGCTTGCTTGAGGCCTGCCAAGAGTTGCCCTCTATTTCGCCCAGTCATGTACCCGAGCAGTCTATTTTGAATGAATTTATTAGCTGATATAACCGTCATCTGTGTCTTTTCATTTTATTTATCTATCGCCTAGGAATCTGGCGTATGATAGACCAAGAAAGCTTATCTTCAGCTCAAAACATGATAGGTACTGGGTTGCCAGGTGCTCAGCAGAACGCTGACCCCGATGCTATTAAGAACTTGAGTTGTTGCAAGCGCCAATGCCCCAAAAGGCTTGAATAAATAAGAAGAAAATTTCGTATAGAAAACTCGTATAGAAAAAGGAATGCGTATGGAAAAAGTAACGAATGAAAACTTCGATGAACGTGTCCGAGGTGCTATACAGCCGCTTATGTTGGTCTTTCATGCCCCTTGGTGCCAAGCCTCGGCTCAGCTATTGCCCGATCTCGAAAGAATTGACCAAGCCGTCAAAAACCACCTGCTCATCGCTTTGGTCGATATCGAAGAGGACGAGGAGCTCGCAGAGCCCTATCGCATCGTGAGTTTGCCGACGATCCTCTGCGTCTACCGTGGCAGAATCAAAAAGCGCCTGGTGGGTACGCGCCCTTATCCTGAACTCGCAGCTGAAGTCAACGCCTTCCTCGAAGAATGCGTCCGCATCGCGAAACAGGGGTGATTATGCAAGCTGGGATGATTGCGCAAGAGGCAAAAAAAGCTGAGCTTCTGGCGAAGGGACAGCAAATTAAATTAGTAGCCTGCGACCTGGATGGAACCCTGCTAAACAAGCAGGGTTGGCTGAGTCCAGCGACTCTGGATCTGCCACAGAAGCTAGCTGCCAAAGGCATCTTGCTGACGCTCAGCTCTGGCCGCATCCATACGATGTTGGGGACTATTTGCGAGGCCATGAAGATCACCTGCCCCATTATTAGCTGTAATGGAGGGACTGTTATTCATCCTCAAACAGGAGAGGTTCTTCTGCATCAAGGCCTTGATAGGCAAAGTGCTGAAGCGATTCTCGCTTTGGGTCTCCAGCACAAACTAGAGCTATCGATACTGTCGCCGACACTTAATTTATTTACGGCCAATAGCCAACGTTGGCAGAATTTTATTCGCTATAACGAGAAAGCTACTATAATGGCTTTGCCTGAAATGCAAATCAAGCGCTGGGCGGAGGACATCAGCTATGAGGAGGCTTTGCTTGACTTGCGCCAAGTAGAGGTCAGCAAGGTGCTGTGCCGAGAGCCTGGCTCAGCCTTGCCCCTTTTGCAAGCCCTAGTTGCTGATTTTCCTGCTTTAGCGCTGACGCAGTCTTCTGCCGAGTTGTATGAGTTGATACCAGCCCACATATCCAAAGGCAAGGCGCTGTTGACGCTTGCGCAGCGTTTGGGCATCCAACAGCATCAAATTATGGCGTTTGGCGACTACGAAAACGATCGCAGCATGCTTGAAGCTGCGGGTTTTGCCGTTGCGATGGAAAACGCCTCGCCAGGTATCAAAGCCATTGCGGACTATGTGACAGGGCATCATGATCAAGATGGGGTCGTGAAGGCGCTTGAGCGTTTCGTGCTTTGAGGAGAGGCGGAAAAAGTCAGACGATAGCTAGCTTTTCGGAGCAAAAGATAGCGCTTGATAGGACTGGGCAGGACATAGCCCGTAGATAGGAGATGGCAATGGACGTGAACGAAAAAAACATCTGGCAAGCCGTAGGGATCGATCATAAGCTCCAGCAGAAGCGCGGAGCATCGACTTATGAAATGACCTTGGATGCCAAAGCTAGGCAGTATCTAGATCAGGCGGTAGTTGAAGAACTGGGCTTGCCTCTTGTTTTGCTGATGGAAAGGGCGGGTCTAGCTCTAGCTCACACTGTCAAAATCCAGGCTGCAATCCAGGGCTTAATCTCAGAAGATGCCTGTATTCTGGTGGTCTGTGGCCCAGGTGGCAATGGTGGAGACGCTTATGCAGCGGCTAGAGCCCTTTTAACGGATGGCTATAGCGTGGGCGTTTTTGCCAGCTGCCAGACAGCTCCACAACATCCTGCGACTGCCTGTATGCGCAAGGCGCTAGAAGCACTCGGCGTGACCATTGCCACATTAGACGACCTTGTTTCTTTCTTGGCCCATTCGAGTGAGGACGAACAAGTCTTGAAGCGCTATATCGTGGTGGACGGCCTTTATGGCGCAGGCTTGGATCTCTCGAGAGGAGCGGACGAAGCTTTGGAAGTCCTGTGGTCCTTGCAAGAAAAATACCCAGCCTTGACTTGGGTGGCTTGCGATGTTCCAAGCGGTGTTGATGCGGATAGTGGACAATTGATCGGCTCTTCCAGACCTAGACAAAAGCAGAGCACCCCGTCAAAAAAAGAGGATACTGAGCCCTCCGCGCCAAGCCAAAAAGAAACGAGAGCCCTCAAAGCGGATGCAGTCTGCAGCTTGATGGCCCATTCCACTGGCTTGTTCGTGCATCCTGGTGCCGCACAAGTCAATGGCTTTCTCCACCTTGGTGATCTGGGCTTACCCAGCTTGTGGTTGCAGCAGCTATGGCAGACGAAGGTACCAGCTGAGCGGCAAGTGCGGCTGCTAACGGCACCATGGGTGGCACAGCATCTGGGGAAACGAGCCATCGATAGCCACAAATATAAAAATGGCAGTGCGCTTTTGTTGGCAGGTAGCGACAAGTATCCAGGAGCCGCACTCTTGGCAGCCAGAGCTTGCCAGCAAGCGGGGATTGGCATGCTCTATAGCCTATCGATTCGCACCCTGCAGGACCGTCTGCTAGCTGAACACCCAGCCATGTTGGCGGCTCAATGGGCAGATGAAAGAAGCGCCCAAGAAAAACAGCTCCTGGATTGCTCAGAACGCGTTGAAGCTGTTCTGCTAGGGCCAGGTCTAGACGATGCTGTGGCATCTGAAGCCTCTTCTGCCTCGTCTGACACGCTTGTGACGCCAAGCGCCAGTCTGACAACAGAGCGCATGTTGGAGCTGTTGGTTTTGCGCTCTCGCAAATTGATACTCGATGCGACGGCTCTCAATTGCCTTGCTGAGAGACCTCAATTGCAAGCCAAAATGCGTGAGAGGGTCGAGGCCGGGCTAGAACCTGCTGTCTTGACACCTCATGAGGGCGAATGTCGGCGACTGCTCCAAATACCCCAAGATGAAGCCCTGGACCGCCTGGCAGCCGCAAGGCGCTTAGCGGCCCACTACCAGGCACATGTGCTCCTGAAAGGCCCAAAGAGCATCCTAGTGCCAGCGCCCACAGCTGCTAGCCTGCGTCGAGCGGGACAGTACGAGGCGGACGCAGCCATGGTGGGCTGCGTGATCAACTGCACGGGGTCGATGGCGCTGGCTCGAGCTGGCAGCGGCGACTTGCTCGCGGGCTTGCTTTTGGCTTTGGCCGCACAAAGTCAGCATGACAGCTGGGAGGCTTTGCAGTTGGCAGTCTGGTTGCATGGCTCAGCAGCAGATGTGATGACCCAAGGAGAGGGGCCAGACAGCTGTAGCCACTATGCCCTTACAGAAGCGAGATGGATACAAGGCCTAAACCTCGTTCTGCGCTACTACGAGGAAACAGGGAATCTCGGCTGCGAGAGGGATATCAGAGCTATTTTTGCAGAGTCAGATTGGGATCTGTAAAAAAAAGGCTTGACCTCATAAGCTAGCGTAAGATACGAGCTGGCATAGATGACAGGGCAGGGGCGAGCAGCTTTTGTCTAAGTTTGGCCATGAGCTAGGAGGCAGCGTTAACATGGGTGCGTTAACGTTAGCAATAGGTCGATGAAGGTCTGTGAGTCTTGAGGGTATGAATAATTTAGCGAATAAAGCGCATACAGAAGATAGGCAGAAGGCAGCCTTGGATCTAGATATAGCACAGCGCTATCCACTGAGTCGTTCGTGGGCAGAAGTCAAGCTCGATGCGATACGACACAATGTTCAGCAGCTCAAAAAACGATTGCATGGGCAAACGCGACTGCTCTGTGTGGTCAAGGCAGATGCCTACGGACACGGGGCTAGCGAAGTGGTGGGCACTCTCGAGGAAGCCGGGGCTGCTTATTTAGCCGTTTCGATGTTGGATGAGGGTATCGAGCTGCGCAAGCAGGGCGTGAGCTTACCCATTCTTATTCTGAGTTACACGCATCCCTCACGAGCAGAAGAAATCCTACGCTACGACTTAACACAAACTATCTATGATCGTCCGCTGGCCGAAGCCCTGGCAGCCTTTGCAGCCAAAAACAAGAAAAAGGCACGCATTCATTTGAAAGTCGATACAGGCATGGGGCGAGTGGGTTTCGCTTGCCAAAAAAAAGCTTGCGAAGAGATCTTACAGATCGCCTCGAGTCCTTATTTTGAGGTAGAAGGCATCTACACACATTTCAGCACAGCTGATGAAGTCGACTTGACCTACACAAAAAAACAATTTGAGCGCTTTATGGACGTTTGTGAGGTGCTCCAACGAGCAGGATTAGACATACCCTTGCGCCACTGTTGCAATTCGGCTGCGACGCTCCGCTGTCCAGATATGCATTTAGACATGGTTCGACCTGGCCTAGCATTGTACGGCGTTATGCCTTCGGCATGCGAGCAAGAAGCTGCCAACTTCGAGACTGCGATGGCTCTGCATTCAGAAATCATCCATCTCAAAGAGGTGGATGCAGGAGAGCCCATTTCCTATGGACGGCATTTTTGGACAGAGCAAAAAAGCCGCATTGCGACGATCCCAATAGGCTATGCGGACGGTTATGCTCGCCGCCTTTCTAACTTGGCCTGGGTCGGTCTAACAGGCGGACGAGCTAAGGTTTGTGGTTCTATCTGCATGGATGCTTGTATGTTGGATGTTACCGCCTTAGACCCAGCGCCTGAGCAGGGCGACCCCGTCTTGATATTTGGCCAAAGTCGCCTGAATCGTCGGCGAGATGGAACTTTCACGAGTTCTTCGGAAAGCCTCTTGACAGGACCTACAGTTGATCAGCTGGCTGCATGGGCTGGCAACATAAGCTATGAAATGCTTTGCCTAATCGGCAAGCGTGTTCCGCGTGTCTATACAGATGGTGGTCGTATTTTGCGTGTGCGTACACTGATAGATTCATTCTGATTTCCTGGTTAATGCTTGAAGAATTGAATTTTAGGTGATTAGCAATGGCTTTCTGCCTTTTATACAGCTGAATTGCACAAAAAAAGCCTCTTAGCTTTGTTGGTTTTGCGGCTGGAAGATTTCAGCTCTTCTGCGTTACACTAAACAAGCCGACGGAGTTCGATCCCGATGGTGAGTTAACGGAGGTGCTAAATGGCAAACGTAATCCTCAAGAATGTCTATAAGCGCTATGACGGTGGTGTCGTGGCCGTCAGTGATTTCAACCTTGATATCGCTGATAAGGAATTTATCATTCTAGTTGGTCCTTCAGGTTGTGGTAAGTCAACGACCCTGCGTATGATCGCTGGTCTCGAAGAGATTTCTGAAGGCGAAGTTTATATCGGCGATAAGCTCGTGAACGATGTCCAGCCGAAAGACCGCGACATCGCCATGGTGTTCCAGAACTACGCGCTATATCCCCATATGACGGTCTTTGACAACATGGCTTTCGGCCTCAAATTGCGTAAAACGCCGAAGGATGAGATCAAACGCCGCGTCAATGAAGCTGCGAAAATCCTAGAAATCGAGCACTTGCTTGATCGTAAGCCAAAGGCTCTTTCAGGTGGCCAGCGTCAGCGTGTGGCTCTCGGCCGTGCTATCGTCCGTGACCCCAAGGTCTTCTTGATGGATGAGCCGCTCTCCAACTTGGATGCTAAGCTCCGTGTTCAGATGCGTGTTGAGATCACCAAACTCCACCAGCGCCTGGCGACGACGATCATCTACGTGACGCACGACCAGACCGAGGCTATGACCATGGGTACGCGTATCGTCGTTATGAAGGATGGCTTCATCCAGCAGGTCGACAACCCTGGTCAGCTCTACTTGCATCCGAGCAACACCTTCGTCGCTGGCTTCATCGGCATGCCTCCGATGAACTTTATCAATGGTACGGTTGAAGAAGAGGGTGGCCGCCTTGTCGCTCGCTTTGGCAATACCTCGCTGGTTCTCCCCAATGAGAAGTACGGTGTGGACGCCGTCCGCGAATACATCGGCAAAGAAGTTATCATCGGTATCCGTCCTGAAGCTATTTCAGACGATCAGAATGATATTGCACAACGTCCTGATACCGCTTTTGATGCACACGTTGACGTTGTTGAAATGTTGGGTGCAGAAACCTATATCTATCTCACCGCCCAGGGCATCAACTTGACGGGTCGTGTCAATCCAGTCAACTCAACGGCAGCGGTTGGCCAAGATATTCGTGTCGCAGTCGACCCCTATCGTATTTGCCTATTCGACAAGGAAACCGAGAAGCGCATCATCACCTGATCACACCCATTAGGATCGAACGAAGCCCTTGCGCCCGTGCGCAGGGGCTTTTGTTTTGCCGATTTTTTTTCGAGGTGGATCTTAGGGCTTGGACTGTGCATTTTTCAGATCTTCAAAGCTTGTAGGGGGCTTTTGCTTGCTAGCTATCATGTAGAGCGCTAATATTAAAGTAATATTTATAAGGCGGCTTTGGACTTGTTGTCCAAGTTAGTGAAGTTTAAGAACAAAGGAGAGGCAGCCATGGATGAGATCAATCTCTGCTTTAAGCGTGCAGCTGAATTCCTGGATCGAGTAGCTGGTCTGACGGATATAGAGGGTCGAGTGATTGCGACAACGCTTCTGAGCCTATTGGACACACAGGACTCCACCGCTTTGGCAGTAGCCTCTGGATCAGATCAGGTTTTTGTAGGTGAGCAACGTACCTACATGAAGTTGCCCAATGTTCAGGATGATGAGCTCGTCCTTTTTGTTGAAGGAACGGATCAAGTAGCCCAAAGTTATTTGGCTCTCCTGGCGAATTGGATTCAGGCTGAAACCACCGATGGCAGTTTTGAGCTTGAGCGTACCAACCTTCTCAAGAACGTCCTCCTCGAAAATGAGCTACCTGGTGATATTCCCCTGAAAGCGCGTGAATATCGCTTGCCTTATGCGGCGATCCGCGTTTGTTATCTCGTTCATGTCGAAGAGGGCGATAACATCGAGTGTGTTGAAATCCTTCAGGGCATGTTCCCACGCCGCCGCCAGGATTATCTGGTGTCGATGGATGAGCAGAATATCGTCCTACTCAAGGAACTCGATTCTCGCTCAACTGATGAGACCGAGCGCTTAGGCAAGCAGATCCTAGACACACTCAATTCAGAATCCATGTCCAAAGTGCGTATCGGTATTGGTATGCCAGTCGAAACACTCAAAGATTGTGCTAAGTCCTACCGTGAGGCATCGCTTGCTTTGACTGTCGGCGCTATTTTTGAGTCGGATGCCTATCTGATGCGCTATGACAAGCTCGGTTTGGGACGCTTGATTTATCAATTGCCCCCAACGCTGTGCAATATGTTCTTGGATGAGGTCTTCCCTGAGAATTGCTACGATGCCTTGGACAGTGAGACACTCCTGACCATTGCGAAGTTCTTCGAGAATAACCTGAATGGTTCGGAGACCAGCCGCCAGCTCTTTGTTCACCGCAACACGCTGGTCTATCGTCTCGACAAGGTACAGAAAATTACGGGTCTGGATTTGCGTAACTTTGATGATGCGGTGCTCTTCAAGCTCGCCTCCATGGTACGCCGTTACCTAGAGAAAGAAGACCGCCACAGCTACAGCAACAACCGCCAGAATAAGTGGTGGCGGAGCTAAGGGCTATACCCTTAGCGATGGTTTTCATGACAAAACACCAGAGCAACCGAAGGCGCCGACTTGCTGTGCGGTGCCTTCGTCTATGTTGCTTTCAGGCCTAGAAGGTGAGGAACTGCCTTTCAGGCATAGAAAGTAAGGAACTGCCTTTCAGGCGTAGAAAGTAAGGAAGTGCCTTTCAGGCATAGAAGGTAAGGAACTGCTATGATTCAGCTCAAAAATGTTTCGATGCGCTATAGCCCTCAGGGTCCCCTTGTTTTGGACGATGTGTCCTTTACGATTGAAGACGGCGAGTTTGTTTTTATTGTTGGTAAGTCGGGGTCGGGCAAATCAACACTGATCAAGCTTTTGACATGTGAGGTGCAACCCATTTCAGGGGAGATTAGCATTGACGGTTTGAAGCTGAATCATATTAGGCCTGGTCTTATCCCTTATTTGCGCCGGAGTATCGGCATGGTTTTCCAGGACTTCCGCCTGCTTTCCACCCTTTCTGTCTACGACAATGTAGCTTTTGCTATGGAGATTTTGGGCGAATCGCGGCGGCGCATTCGTCGCCAGGTTTCCATGGTACTGAGCACCGTTGGACTTCGCTCTAGAGAAAAATCCAAGCCGAATGAGCTTTCGGGTGGCGAGCAGCAGCGTGTGGGCATAGCCCGCGCCATGGTTAATAATCCAGGTTTGATTGTCGCAGATGAGCCGACGGGTAACCTTGATCCGAGCAATTCGGAGTCGATTATGGCCTTGCTAGAGGAGATCAACCACAATGGCACGACTGTGATCGTCTGTACACATGACCGTGACCTTGTTAACCGGATGCAAAGGCGCGTTATTGAGATTTCAGGCGGACGGCTTGTGCGCGACGAAAATAGTGCGCTCTATAGCCATTTAGACTACGGCTTGTTGGAATTGGCTGGCGGTCGTGAGGAACTTAATCAACAGCTGATGCCAGAAATGGAGGATGCTCAGGTATGATGCGCATTCGCAAGCTTTGCAATATTATCCGTGATAGCTTATGGAATATTATTCGCCATCCCCTGGTTAGCCTTGCCTCTTTGACAACGGTTACGCTCATGCTGCTATTGTTGGGCAGTTTCGTGACGGTTTCTTTTTTGGCCAGCCACATGACGAGGGCATTAGCCCAGCAACCGCCTATTGAAATATGGTGCGAAAGCAGTCTGACAGCAGAGGATCAAGCGCTCATCGAACAGTATTTAGAGCGCGATAGCAATGTGCTGAATTGGCAAAAACGCACGCCTGAGCAAAATTACCAGCTTTTGCGCGAAAGCATGGGAGATCGAGCCAGCGTATTGGATCAATTCCCTGCCGATAAGTTGCAATATACCTACCAAGTACGCTTGGTAGATCCGACCCAGGTTAACCAGTTTAGGGATCAAATACGAGGTTATGCAGGGGTGCAGACCGTTGATATTGCCGAAAAAACAGTGGCGACTTTGAATGCGATTGTCCGCAATACGCATATGGCAACCTTGATAGCTTTTGGCATTCTCTGCGTTGTTTCTTTGTTTATTATTAGCAATATGGTGCGCATATCTGTTTTCGCAAGAGCAGAAGAAATTGGCATCATGAAATATGTAGGAGCCACAAATGCCTATATTCGGACACCTTACGTACTCGAAGGTGCACTCATCGGTGCAGTAGGCGCAGGTCTCGCTTCGCTTGTAATATATTTGACATATTCGTGGATCTACACTAGGATGACAACGACAAGTGCAGCTGCTGGTGGAAGTGCCTTCTTTTCTTTCAACAACATGCTGCTTCCCATGTCGAGTTTCATCTGGCAGATTTTGTTGGTGAATGCTTTGCTGGGAATCCTGATAGGCTCTCTGGGATCTGCGATCTCAGTACGCCGACACATTCGCGTCTAAGCGATAGAGGAGGAAGCACTGCGTGAAGCGTAAACGCCTTTGTGCGATTGCCTTATCTGCCTCGCTAGCCTTGATCCTACCTAGTGTAGGTTTGGGTCGAGAAACTGTTCGAGCTAACGACGAGGTGGAGCAGCGTCTGATCGACGCTCGCAACCAAAAATTGAAAGAACTTTCTGAGGTCAAAGACAGCTTGGCTGCCTACCAAGCCCAGAGCAACAGCTTGCAGGCACGTCTGGAAGCGTTGGCAGGTCAGAAGAAAGAAGCGCAAGCAGAATTTGAGCGATTAACAGATGAGCTCGAGCAGGCTCGACAGGAACTGCAGACGAGCATCGACAATTACGAACAGGCTGTGAAGAATGTCAGTGACATGCAGGCAGCTTACGAAGAGCGCATTATTGCGCTTTATCCCTACCGCAATCGCAGCACCCTAGAGGTTCTGCTGGAATCTGACAGCCTAGGTAGCTTTTTCGCGACGATGCGCATGATGGACATGATCGCCGACGAAGATGACCAGATGCTGAAACAGCTTCAGGGTCTGGAAGACATTGCGGAGATGGCTCGCCAAGACGCAGAAGAAACCCGCAAGCAAGCCCAGGCCTATTTTGAGAGCGCTCAGAAGCAGCTGGATCAGTTAGCGAACGATATGCAAGTTACGAGAACGGATCTGGATGGTGTCGAAGGTGAACTGCTTAACCGTTCAGCCCGTCTGAACGACTTGCAGGCGCAGGAGCAGCAGCTCAAAACGCAATTGGCGGATTATCGGGAAGAAAAGCGCCGCAAGGCCGAAGAAGAAGAGCGCCGCCGTCAGTCCTCTATAGCGGAAGAGAAGCGCCGCCAGGAAGAGGCAGCGCGGAAGGCCGCTGAAGCCAAGGCTGCTGAAGAAGCTAGACAGCGTGAAGCAGCCAAACAGCGTGAAGAAGCCAAACAGCGTGAAGAAGCTAAGCGCCGTGAGGAGGCCAAAAAGGCCAAGGCCGCTGAAGGAAAGAATAAGGGTGCAGCAGAGACCCAAAAACCCAAGCCCACTGAGGCCGCTTCACCCAAAGCACCAGAAACAAGCAGCAGCTCAGGGACGATGATCACGCCGCTGGCGCGTTATTGGGTGAGCAGCCCTTATGGTCCTCGTGTCCATCCCATAACAGGCGCCGTGAGCAGCTTCCATTATGGTATCGATTTGGCCAATAGCCTCGGTACGCCCGTGCGTGCAGCTTGGGATGGTGTTGTGGTCGTGGCTAGCGCACCCTACCAGGGATAAGCTTATACGTCCCATAAGAGCGGTTATGGCAATTACATTGTGATACAGCACGACAACGGAAAACGGACAACCTACGCCCACCTTATGTATGTAGAGGTCTCAGAAGGCCAACGTGTCAAAGCAGGTGCGCGCATTGGCAAAGTGGGTAGTACAGGCGCATCGACTGGTCCACACCTGCACTTCGAAGTAGCAGTTAATGGTTCGACAGTCGACCCAGCTCCATATTTGAGCAAGGCCGTACACTAAAAGCAGCCATAGCTTGTATCGTGTAAGATACCAGCAAGTATAAAATAAAGGGATCCATGCTCGGTATGGATCCCTTTTACGTAAGGACAAAGCTATCGAATCTCGCTTTAAGGGGGACTTATGGAAGCTGATGAGAAAATGAAAGAAGGGCACGCTCCGATGAGCAGCCAGGCTGATGGGCCTAGAGAGACTGAGCTAGAGCTAAACAGGCACGTTCCCGAAGACTCAGAGCGAGAAGAAGGGGCTGATAAGTCCGCTGAGAAAGTGGCGGACAGCCAAGAGAATCTCGAGCAAGCGCCCGTAGCAGAGCCCCTAAAGGAAGACCTAAGGCAAGAAAAACAGGCAAAAGCACCTATTGCACTTGGCTTTACACCTCAGGCGACACATGGCGGCTTTGACCCCTCAAAAAGGATAGAACCTTTTACGGAGGAGGAGCTCGAACAGTTCAAAAAGCAGATCATCGCCCAAAAAGTGCCTCGAACGCATGCGATCTTCCCCGTATTGATTGCCATTGCTGTGACTTTCTGTCTGACAGCGAGCATGTTTTACGGACTCTTTGCATTTGGCATGCTGGGCTCATCCAGACCCCCGGAGGATCAGAAAGGCTTAATGCCAGTCGCGGATTCTGTTTCCGAGGCAATTGCTTCATCTGCATCGGAGGCTAAGTCTGAGTCCACCCCTAGCTCCGAAGCAAAAACGAGCACGGAGACAAGTCCTGCAACTGAATCGAGTTCTGCTGCAGAAGAAGCTGTTTACGACGAAAAAACCATTGCAGCTCACAAAAAGTTTGACGCAGCACTTGATGTTTTAGTCGAAAATTACTATCGGGAATTGACAGAGGCCGAGCTCTACGATGCTCTGACCCGAGGCTTGCCTGGCGGCATGCAAGATCGCTGGACCTACTATTTGAGCCCAGAAGAGCTCGAGTCGATGACCGAGTCACTGTCGGGGCGCTACGTAGGCATTGGCGCTACAGTCGGGCTTAATCCTGCTGGCTATATTGAAATTTTGTCCGTTTTGCCCGATAGTCCTGCTGAAAAAGCTGGTCTGCAATCGGGTGACCGCCCAGTTGAGGTCAATGGCGAGGATACCAAGTCCTTCAAGGATCCTACGCAATTGACAGCACTGGTGCGTGGGGAGGAAGGCAAGCAAGTTCACATGACTGTCTTTCGCCCAGACACACAACAAGAGGTCAAGCTAGAGATGACTTTGGCCAAAGTGGAGACCGAGGAGGTTACAGGCAAGGTACTCCCTGGTGGCGACATCGGCTACTTGCGCATACATAGTTTTGTTGAGAAAGAGGCACTATTACCTCAGTTTGAGAAGGTACTTAAATCTTTAATCGATGCGAAGGTTAAACATATCATCTTTGACTTGCGCAATAATCCAGGAGGAGATGCGGCCGCAGTAGCAGCTTGTTTAGATGATTTGCTACCCGAGGGCACCATCGCCAGCATCAAGGGACGATATAACGGCGAACCTGAAGAAACGGTCTGGACGAGCGATGAAGCCATGCTCGTTCCGTCTGACATGCGCTTTGCTATTCTCGTTAACCACAACTCGGCCTCAGCGTCAGAACTGTTTTCGGGCTGCTTGCGAGACCATGGAGTAGCAGCCCTGGTGGGCGAGCAGACCTATGGTAAGGGATCGGGTACACGTCATTTTGATTTGCCAGACGGCAGCGCGATCAATGTCACGGTTTTCCGCTACTATTTGCCAGGCGGCGAATGCATCGAAGGCGAAGGTCTGCCACCACAACTTGAAGTCAGCTTGCCACCTGAAGCCAAAACTAAACCTGTTGAGCGCTTGACGTTGGAAGAGGATCTACAACTCCAAACGGCTATGGACTACCTCCGCGGTAAAATCCAGATTCCAGAGGAGAAGAAGATTACGCCTCATCACGAGACAGCTTCAACTGAGCGTGAGAAGGCCTCTGAAGACTCGAAACCATGAGTGCTTTTCAGCCGCTTTCAAGCCAGCCAGCCTACGATCTGCTGGCGGCGCAGTACGAGCAATATCAGGATCTAGAGCATCTGCCATCCATCACGCGGGCGCTTTTGTTGACACTCCAAAAAATAGCCCCTTGCTTGTGTGAGCGAGCAGTCGATCGAGTCTGTGCAGACCTTGGTTGTGGCCCTGGCATCTTTTTCCCAGCCTGGCAGGCTGCTGGCTTTCGCATCATAGGTGTGGATCATGCTTCCAGAATGTTGGAAGAGGCGGCCAAGCAAGTCTCTTGCGACCCGCATGACGGACCAAAAGCAGCTCTGCGACTGATCCAGGATGACCTCCTCCGTGTACAGTTGCCAGAAGCTGTTGACGTGGCTTTCGCACTATTTGATACGGTGAACCACCTGAGCCAGGCAGGCGACTTTCTGCGCTTCATCCGATCGATAAGTCCGCAATTAAAAGAAGGGGGCTTGCTGGTTTTCGACTTGATTACACCAAGTTATTTGCAAATGCGAGCCGACTGTTCACCCTTTTTGCAGCATGATGCCTCACATATCTTGATTTGGGAAAGCGACTTTGATGCTGAGCTGGGGCTTTCCGAAATTTTTATTCGCCAGCTTCAGCAGACTAAAGCAGGGCTTTTTGCAGAAGAACAGCAGACTTTCTTTGAACGCATCATTCCACAAGCTGAGTGGGATGAGGCTCTTCACGAGCAGGATCTAGTATGCGTGGCAAGCTTGGAGGGCGCTATTTTGGATGGGCGTCAGATGCTAGCCGAAGGTGAAGCCTGGCCACAGGCAAGCGAAGAAAGTGACCGCATACTTTATATCTTGCGTAAGCGCGAGAACAAATAGCAGCACACAGATTTCTGTACGCCCAAAGGGCAAGCAGGAGATAGGGCTTAGATAGGGCTTAGGAAGAGAGAAGGCTAATATGGGGATTTCCTGGCAAGACAAGCAGATTTCACGCACAGATGACCACCGCGCTACCGCAGTCGCTCGAAATGGACGCGTAAGGCTTGTGGTCTGCCGCTTTCGTACAGCCTTAAAGGAAGCGCAACGCATCCATAAGACGCCAGCTATCGCTACCTACGCGATGGGGCGTCTGCTGGGCAGTTGTTTTTTGCTGGCCGCTGACCTCAAATCAGAAGACCAAGAACTTATGATGCGCCTTCAGAGCACGGGGGCGGTGGGTATGCTGACAGCAGTGGTGACGGGGGCTGGTGAAGGCCGTATCGATGTTGCCTTACATCCAGAGAAGACATGCCCTGACCTACCCGTAGATTCTCCTGTCACCCTGAAAGACGCTGTCCAAGAGGGGCGTCTGGTGGTGGTGCGCGACCTTCGACTCAAGCAACCCTATGTTGGCATGATAGATCTGAGCAGTGCAGAGATTGATGAAGATGTTGTCCAATATCTCTACCAGTCTGAGCAAAGGCCTGCTGTCTTACGTATCGATACAGAACTGTCTTCAGATGGAAGTGTCAAAGATGCTGTCGGCCTCCTGGCTGAGGGTTTGCCAGGCGCTACCATGGAAGATATAGCCTATCTGGTCGAAAGAATGAAAGACCTACCTTCGATGACAGCGTGGTTGTCAGAGGGCTTTCAACTAGCCCAAATCATGGATCTTTTCATGGGGGATCCCTCGATCCAGCTTCTGGGATTGTCAGATATAGCTTATGCCTGCCCCTGTAGTCGTGAACGCATGGAAAGAAATCTTGCGGCCTTACCCAAGGCAGATTTACAGGACTTGGCCAGCTCTACGGAAGACCTGGATCTCATATGCCATTTTTGTGGGACGCATTACCGATTTACGCCAGAAGAAATTAAGGTGCTCATGCAAAGCTAATCACGATGAAAAGGGCTGGGGGCAAGAAAGCCTTGCCGATTCATCAGCAGCAAGTCCTAGACGTAAGCTTTGTAGTAAGGGGAAGGTGATGAAGAAGGTCTGAATTTGGTGCCTCGTGCATTCTGACAATACATGGCGAGGGTGGCATGAAGAATTTCATGCAAAAATAGATCGATGAATAGCGGACGAGAAAGTCCCTAATGTGCTAAACTAGCCCCTACATGTGGTTTTAGGCCATATGGCTATGAAGTCCGAGATTGCCGTGGCTTCTGCTGCAAGAGGCGGCGGGTAACTTGGATGGAGCAATCCACTCACGAAGTGGATAACGCGATTGCGGGTGCAGCATGTGTATGGATGCATACAGTGTGCCCAGAGGATGCGAATTGATCGCTGAGCCTGGGTTTTCTGATGAGGAGAATAGACACGCCCGGACACGCAGTTGCGAGCAGCTTAATGACGGAGGAAAAAATGGCTACGAATCAAAAAATTCGCATCCGCTTGAAGTCTTTTGACCACGAGGTGCTGGATCAAAGTGCAGACCGTATTGTAGAGACGGCTATTCGCACAGGTGCAGCTGTATCGGGTCCGATCCCGCTGCCCACGCAGAAGGAGATCGTCACGATCCTGCGCAGCCCTCATAAGCACAAGGATAGCCGCGAGCAGTTTGAGAGCCGCACGCACAAACGCTTGATCGATATCCTGGCGCCCAATCAGAAGACGGTAGAAGCGCTGATGAAGCTCGATATGCCAGCTGGTGTCAATATCGAGATTAAGCTCTAAACATTGCCTGCTTTGAGTAGTGGGCTTTGGTCATGTTCGGTTGTACCGAACCAATAACCGAGGAGGAAAGAATGAGCAAGTTCATGCTAGGCCGTAAGGCCGGAATGACCCAGATCTTCGACGAGAATGGCGCTGCGGTGCCTGTCACGGTCATCGAATGCGGTCCCCTCTCTGTTGTGCAAAAGCGCAATAGCGAAAAGGATGGCTACGAGGCTGTTGTTGTAGGTTTTGGGGATCAGAAAGAACAACGCTTGAATCGACCGGATCGCGGACAGTTTGCTGCGGCAAATGTCAGCCCCAAACGCACCTTGCTGGAGTTCCGTGTGGAATCGGCAGATGCATATGAACTCGGTCAGGAAATCAAGGTTTCCGACATGTTCGAGTTGGGCGATCGGGTAGATGTAGCAGGTATTTCAAAGGGTAAAGGCTTCCAAGGTAACGTGAAGCGTCACGGCCAAAAAGGTGGTAAGGAAGCCCACGGTTCGAAGTATCACCGTCGAGTTGGTTCACTGGGTACTTCGGCAACGCCGAGCCACGTGCTCCCTGGTAAGAAAATGCCTGGTCACATGGGTGCAGTGCGTGTGACGGTTCAAAATTTAACGGTTGCCTTCGTCGATGGCGAGCGCAATATTTTGGCTCTCAAGGGCGCTGTCCCAGGCCGTCGTGGCACGACTTTGGAAATCCGTCAAACGGTTAAAACCCGCAGCTGATTGGTATAAGTGAAGGAGCAGACAATGTCTAAGGTAGATATCTACAACATGGCGGGAGAGGTTACGGGAAGCCGTGAATTGAACGCCGCTATTTTCGGGATTGAGCCGAACCAGACAGTGATGCATCAGGTCGTCAAAGGCCAGCTTGCCAATCGCCGTCAAGGTACGAGCAGTACGAAGGGGCGCAGTGAGGTTCGCGGCGGTGGTCGTAAACCCTGGCGCCAAAAAGGTACGGGTCGTGCTCGTCAAGGTTCTATTCGTGCCGCTCAGTGGGTTGGCGGTGGTGTGATCTTTGGACCAACACCACGGAGCTATCGTCAGCTTTTGCCAAAGAAAATCCGTCGACTGGCACTCAAAAGCGCTTTGAGCCAGAAAGTGCTTGATCAGCGCCTGACGCTGGTGGACAGCCTGGCCATGGAAGAGACGAAGACAAAGCGCTTTGTTGAAGTGCTGAAAGCCTTGAAGGTGGAGGGCTCCGCTCTCGTGATTACCGAAGGCGGTCTCGTGCATCTCGAGCGCAGCGCGCGCAACGTCCCTTGCGTTCGTACAGAGCGGGTTGACACGCTGAATGTCTATGATGTGTTGAAGTATGACCAGCTCGTCCTGACGACAGCAGCGCTTGATCAGATCGAGGAGGTCTACGCATGAAAACAGCACAAGACATCATCATCAAGCCACTGATCACCGAGAAGAGCAGTATGGAAGCTGCTATGGGTCGCTACACTTTTGTGGTGGCACGCAACGCTAGCAAACCTGAGATTCGCCAGGCCTGCGAGCAACTCTTTCAGGTTAAGGTGCTCAAGGTTAACACCATGAATGTCGAAGGCAAGAAAAAGCGCCTTCGTTATCAAGAGGGCAAGCGTCCCGATTGGAAGAAAGCTATTGTGACGATTGACACCGATCCGAAGCCAGAGCGCTGGCTCGAGGCTGGTGGCAAAGAGCGCAAGAGCGATCGCAAATACCGCAACTCAATTGAAGAGTTCGGGATCGGCCAGTAAGGTCGGTTGACGACAGAGGGAGATTAGACATGGCAGTCAAGAATTTCAATCCGACGTCGCCCGCCCGGCGTAACATGTCGGTGGCCGACTTCAGTAAGCTGACAAAGAAAAAGCCCGAGAAGAAACTCGTGGTTACGCGCAAAGAGAAGGCTGGTCGTAATAGCTACGGTCGCATTACCGTTCGCCATAAGGGCGGCGGTGCGAAGCGTAAGATTCGTATCATCGACTGGAAGCGCACCAAGGATGGCGTACCAGCTCAGGTTATCGCTCTTGAGTACGATCCCGGCCGTACAGCCTACATTGCACTTTTGCGCTATCCAGATGGCGAAAAGCGCTACATCTTGGCCCCAGAGGGTCTCAATGTGGGCATGACCGTAGAATCTGGTACACAAGCTGATATCAAGGTTGGCAATTGCCTTCCCATCGCTTCTATTCCAGTAGGTACGGAGATCCATAACATTGAGCTGAAGCCTGGTCACGGTGGTCAGATGGTTCGCACAGCTGGTGCTTCTGCACAGCTCATGGCCAAAGAGGAGAAGTACTCCCAGGTTCGCCTGCCTTCTGGTGAGGTTCGCATGGTTCCCACGCAGTGCCGCGCAACCATCGGTTCAGTTGGTAACGCCGAGCACGAGAACGTTTCGATCGGCAAAGCGGGCCGCAAGCGCCATATGGGTATTCGTCCGACCGTCCGCGGTGTGGTTATGAACCCGAACGATCACCCCCACGGTGGTGGTGAAGGTAAGAGCCCAATCGGTTTGCCAGGCCCTGTTACCCCTTGGGGTGTTCCTACACTTGGTAAGAAGACCCGCAATCGCAAGAAGCTGTCGAATAAGTACATCATCAAGCGCCGTAACGGCTAAGGGAGGGACATTCGATGTCGAGATCTACAAAAAAAGGCTTCTATGTAGCTGACTCTCTGATGAAGAAGATCGAGGCGATGAATGCCGCTGGTGAGAAACGTGTGGTCCGTACCTGGTCCCGTTCTTCCACGATCTTCCCTGAGATGGTCGGCCATACGATCGCCGTTCACGATGGACGTAAGCATGTGCCGGTTTATGTGACCGAAGATATGGTCGGTCATAAACTCGGTGAATTTGCTCCGACCCGGACCTATCGCGGCCATGCGGGCGCGAAGACGTCAGGCCGCTGATTCACGAGGGAGGTCCAGTAATGGAGAACCAAAATAGAAAAGGCCGGGCTATGACCCGTCAGTACATCGAGGAACATCGCGATGAGCTGCGAGAGCTCTACAGCAAGCAACACAGCAAGTCCAAGCGTCCTCGAATCCTTACCAAAAAAGAGCGTAAGCTTCTGGGTATCGGCAAGGATCAAGGTGCTGCTTATACGCATAACGTGCGCATTTCACCCGTTAAAGCCAATCAGGTTTGCCGCTTGATTCGCAACAAGGATTTGCGTGAGGCCTATGCCATCTTGCAGTACACCCCCAAAGCTATTTCACCCATCCTGACCAAGCTGCTGAAGTCGGCCGAGGCTAATGCAGTCAACAATAATGAGCTTGATGCTTCTCGCCTCTATGTGGCAAGCTGCTACGCTAACCCCGGTCAGGTGCTCAAGCGTATTCGCCCTCTGGCTCGTGGTTCAGCTTCTCGTATTCTGAAGCGCACTAGCCACTTGGGTATCGTTGTTCGCGAGAGAGACTGAGGAGGAAAGAATGGGACAGAAAGTACATCCCCACGGTTTTCGTGTAGGTGTGATTAAAGACTGGGATACGAAATGGTATGCCGAAAAAGAACAGTTCGGTGAGCTCCTAGTCGCAGATAAGAAAATCCGTGACTATGTCAAAAAAGCCTGCTTTGCAGCTGGCTGCCCTCGTATCGAGATTGAGCGCAAGGGTGACGATCGCATCGTTCTGACGATCTGGGCAGGCAAGCCTGGCATGGTGATTGGCCGCCAGGGTGCTGGTATCGAGCAGCTCAAAAAGGATCTCAAAAAGACCTTCGGCCAAGAGTTCTTGATCAATGTCAATGAGGTCAAGAATAGCGATATGGACGCCCAGTTGGTTGCTGAAAATATCGCTGCTCAGCTCGAAAAGCGTATTTCTTTCCGCCGCGCCATGAAGCAAGCTATGAGCCGCGCCATGAAGGCTGGTGCCCTAGGCATCAAGACCATGGTATCGGGTCGTTTGGGCGGCGCAGAAATTGCACGTTCGGAGCACTATCATGAGGGTTCAATTCCTCTGCAGACCCTGCGTGCAGACGTCGATTATGGTTTTGCTGAAGCGGATACGCCCGCTGGTCGTATCGGCGTTAAGACTTGGATCTATCGCGGCGAAGTCTACAAGCAGAGCCGCCAGAAAGATTCTGCTACAGAGAGGAGCGATGTCTGATGCTGCTACCAAAGCGTGTCAAGTATAGAAGACAGCACCGCGGTCGCATGACTGGTAAGGCGACGCGTGGTAATACGCTGGCCTATGGTGATTTTGGCATCCAGGCTCTGGAGCCTTGCTGGCTCAAGAGCAACCAGATTGAGGCGGCTCGTATTGCAATCAACCGCTACCTCAAGCGTGGTGGTCATGTCTGGATCAAGGTCTTCCCAGATAAGCCAGTTACCAAAAAGCCCGCTGAGGTTCGAATGGGTTCTGGTAAGGGTGCGCCCGAGTTCTGGGTTGCTGTTGTAAAGCCCGGCCGTGTCCTCTTCGAAGTAAGTGGGGTTAGCGCTGCGGATGCCCGTGAAGCCTTGCGTTTGGCTAGCCACAAGCTGCCTTGCCGGACGCGAATCATTGAGCGTGAAGTGGAGGCTGTTTCTGATGAAGGCTGAGTCTTATCGTGATAAGAGCACGTCGGAACTCGAGAACGAGATCCGCGCTCTAAAAGAACAATTGTTCCGCCTGCGCTTCCAGCATGCGACGCGTCAGCTCGAGAACACGAGCGAACTGCGGACGATCCGCCGGGATCTGGCACGGGTGAACACCATCCTGCGCGAGCGTGAGATTGCTGCTGCACAGCAGGACTGAGGAGGCTAGATCATGGATCAAGAGAGAAATCTACGTAAGTCCCGGGTCGGCACCGTAACCAGTGACAAGATGGATAAGACAGTCGTTGTTGCTATTACGGAGCATGTTAAGCACCCACTGTATAAGAAGTTCATCAAGCGTACGGTCAAGCTGAAGGCTCATGACGAAAATAACGAATGTGGCATCGGTGATCGCGTACGTGTGATGGAGACCCGCCCGCTCAGCCGCGACAAGCACTGGCGCGTGACGAGCATTATCGAGAAGGCTAAGTAAGCCCGGGGAGAGAGGAGAAAAAGATGATTCAGGTTGAATCCAGACTCAAATCCGCGGACAATACCGGCGCTCGGGAACTGCTCTGCATTAAGGTTCTAGGTGGCTCGTGGCGTCGTTACGCCAACATCGGCGACGTCATCGTCTGCTCGGTGAAAGAAGCTGCTCCAGACGGTGTAGTCAAGAAGGGCGAAGTCGTCAAGGCTGTCGTCGTTCGCTCCAAGCAGGGTGTGCGCCGTGCAGATGGTTCTTACATCAAGTTTGATGAGAACGCTGCGGTCATTATCCGTGATGACAAGAATCCACGAGGAACACGCATTTTCGGGCCAATTGCCCGTGAGCTCCGCGAAAAGGACTATATGCGTATCCTATCTTTGGCACCAGAAGTGCTTTGAGGAGGCAGGAATCCATGGCAAAAGTACATGTCAAGGTTGATGACCTCGTCTACGTCCGCTGCGGCAAGGACAAGGCAAGCACGGGCAAAGTCCTGCGTGTCATTCCTTCCGAGAATAGAGTGGTCGTCGAAGGCGTCAATATTGTTAGCAAACATCAGAAAGCCCAGGGGATGAATAAGCAGGCTGGTATCGTCCAGTTTGAGGCACCCATTTCAGCGTCTAACGTTATGCTGGTTTGCCCATCCTGCAACCGCCCCACCAAGGTGGCTCATGTTGTTGATGAGAATGGCCGCAAGATCCGCAAGTGCAAGGCCTGCGGCGCTGAGATCTCTGAGATCAAAGCGGCTAAAAAGGCTTGAGGAGGATGAGCATGGCCAGACTCAAAGAGCGTTATCAGAAAGAAATCGTTCCAGCTCTGCAAGAGCGCTTCCAGTACAAGAGCGTGATGGAAGTTCCCAAGCTGGAGAAAATCGTGATCAATGTCGGTTGCGGTTCAGATGCATCTAGCAATGCCAAGGGTGTAGAGAATGCAGCCAATGACCTCGCTATTATCACGGGTCAAAAAGCTGTCATCACGAAAGCTCGCAAGTCCATCGCAAACTTCCGCCTGCGCGAAGGCATGAAGGTGGGCTGCAAAGTGACGCTTCGTGGCGATCGTATGTATGAATTCTTGGATCGCTTTATCAGCATTGCAATCCCACGCGTGCGCGACTTCCGTGGCTTGTCCCCGAACTCATTTGATGGGCGCGGTAACTACGCAGTTGGTATGCGTGAACAGTTGATCTTCCCTGAGATCGATTATGACAAGATCGATAAGATTCGTGGTATGGACATTATCATGGTCACGACGGCGAAGACGGATGAAGAGGGCCGCGAGCTGCTGACGCAGTTCGGTATGCCTTTTACGAAGTAAGGAGCATTTACCATGGCAAAAACATCAATGCGCGTGAAGGCAGAGCGCGAGCCCAAATTCGCTACTCGCCAACACAATCGCTGCAAGATCTGTGGACGTCCTCATGCCTACTTGCGTAAGTACGGCATCTGCCGCCTTTGCTTCCGTGAGTTGGCCTACAAGGGTCAGATCCCTGGCGTACGCAAGGCTAGCTGGTAAAGGTAGGAGGTTAAGTCCATGCAGATCACAGATCCAATTGCAGATATGCTCACACGTATTCGCAATGCTGGCCGTTCTCGTCATGCAACTGTCGATGTACCTGCTTCTGGTATGAAGCGCGCCATCGCCAAGATCTTGCTCGAAGAAGGCTATATTGCGAAGGTTGAGGAAGTCGAAGGTCAATATCAGGGCATCTTGCGCCTCACGCTTAAGTATGTAGATCGCAATCACGTTATTGCAGGTCTTAAGCGCATCAGCCGCCCTGGCCTACGTGTGTACGCTAATTCAAAAGAAATGCCCCGCGTTTTGGGCGGCCTTGGCATTGCGATCGTTTCCACCAACGCTGGTGTGATGACCGACAAGCAGGCACGCGAGCAAAAGCTGGGTGGCGAAGTTCTCGCTTACATTTGGTAAGAAACTCTGAAAGGGAGCGGGCTCAGCTGCTCGCTTCGAAATCTTAAGAGCAGGAGGAGACAATGTCTCGAATTGGAAGAAAGCCTATAGCGATCCCGCAGGGCATTTCAGTTGAAATCAAAGACGGCGTTGTGACCGTCTCCAAAGGGAAAGAAAAGCTCTCCCAGGTGGTTGACCCACGTTTTACGGTGGAGCTCAAAGATGGCCAGCTTGAAGTAAGCCGCCCAAGCGATCAAAAGGAAGATCGTGCTAAGCACGGCCTATATCGCGCCTTGATCGCCAACATGGTGACTGGTCTTGACCAAGGCTTCCAGAAGACCCTGGAAGTGAATGGTATCGGTTACCGCGCTGCTAAGCAGGGCAAGAAGCTGACCCTGAGCTTGGGTTATTCCCACCCCGTTGAGATGGAAGAACCAGAAGGGATCACCATCGAAGTGCCAGCACAGAACCGCATCGTGGTCAAAGGTGCCGACAAGCAGCTTGTGGGTGAAACGGCGGCTCGTATTCGTTCTCTCCGCGTGCCAGATCCCTACAAGGGCAAGGGTATTAAGTACGACACTGAGGTCTTGCACTTGAGAGAAGGTAAGACTGGTTCCAAGGCGAAGTAAGGGAAGGTGAGACAATGATCAAAAAGTTAGACCGTAAGGTCATTCGCCAGCGCAAGCATGCGCGTGTGCGGCGCAAGATCAGCGGCACGGCCACTCGCCCCCGCCTTGCAGTGTTCCGCAGCGCCAAGCACATTTACGCTCAGATTATTGATGATGAAGCAGGCCGTACGCTCGCAAGTGCTTCCACGCTTGATAGCGAGCTCTCTGAGCTGAAAAATGGTGGCAACGTCGAAGCTGCAAAAGCTGTAGGCCGCCTGATTGCAGAGCGCGCCAAAGCTGCTGAGATCACCGAGGTGGTCTTTGATCGTGGTGGTTATATCTATCACGGCCGCGTTTCCGCTCTAGCTGAAGCTGCCCGCGAAAATGGGCTGACGTTCTAAGGGAGGAAAGGATATGGCAATGCAGCGTAATAACGATTCGACAAAGCCCGAATTGATGGAGCGCGTGATTCATATCAATCGCGTTTCTAAGACGGTTAAGGGTGGCCGTAACATGCGCTTTACCGCACTGGTTATCGTTGGCGATGGCCAGGGTAAAGTTGGTAAGGGTCTCGGTAAGGCAGCTGAAATTCCCGAGGCTATCCGTAAGGGTATCGAAGATGCCAAGAAGAACCTCATCCAAATCCCCATCGACGGCACGAGCATTCCTCATGAGGTTTTGGGCTCCTTTGGAGGCGGTAAGGTTCTCTTGAAGCCAGCAGCCGCAGGTACGGGCGTTATCGCAGGTGGCCCGGTTCGGGCTGTATGCGAACTGGCTGGTATCTCAGATATTCGTACTAAGAGCCTAGGTTCTAACAACCCGAATAACATGGTTAATGCGACGCTAGAGGGCTTGAAGTCCTTGAAGTCTCTGGCTCAAGTTGCCCGTTTGCGTGGCAAGTCAACTGACGAAATTCGTTGAGGAGGGCTGAAACGCTATGAGTAAACTTGCAATTACCCTCAAAAAAAGCCTGAATCGCCAAACAGAGCGTCAGGTAGCGACGGTGCAGGCTTTGGGTCTGCACAAGATCGGCCAAACCGTTATTCACCAAGATAATCCAGCTGTGCGCGGAATGGTTCAGCGGGTTCGTCACTTGGTAACATGCGTGGAGACCGAGGAAGGAGCCGCAGAATGAAACTGAATGAATTCCAAGCTAGTCCAGGCGCCAGCCGTAAAGCCTATCGCAAAGGCCGTGGTCCTGGTTCAGGCAACGGAAAGACAGCAGGCCGTGGCCACAAAGGTCAGAAGGCCAGAAGTGGTGGCGGTGTTCGCCCTGGCTTCGAAGGTGGTCAGATGCCTTTGTTCCGCCGCTTGCCTAAGCGGGGTTTCAACAACAAGCGTTTTGCTAAGCAATACGTCACACTCACGCTTGATCGTTTGAATGTGTTCGAAGATGGCGCTGTGGTTGATCTCGAGGCCATCCGCGAGAAAGGCATTCTGAGCTTCTCCCATCGCTTTGATGCGCTGAAGATTCTGGGTGGTGGCAGCTTGGAGCGCCGCCTCACTGTTCGAGCAGCAAAGGTGACGGCTTCTGCCCGCGAGGCCATTGAGGAGGCCGGCGGCAAGGTCGAGGAGGCCTAATTATGGGTGGGGGCATGTTGGATACCCTGAAGCGCGCGTGGCTCGTTCCCGAGCTGCGCCGCCGCCTTTTATTCACGATTTTAATGGTCGTGTTGTTTCGAGTGGGTGGGAACATCCCCGTTCCGGGTATTGACCGTCCAGCATTTACCGCGCTTTTGTCACGCTTTGGACAGCTAGGTTCGTTGATGGATATTATGTCAGGTGGTGCTTTGGCGACTGTTTCGATTTTCGCCATGGGTATCACGCCATACATCAATGCGTCGATCATTATCCAATTGCTGACGGTTGCCATCCCCGCTCTCGAGCGCCTTTCAAAAGAAGGCGAGACTGGACGCAAAAAAATTCAGCAAATTGTGCGTATCACGACCGTTGCTCTAGCCTTATTACAGGCCTTTGCTTTCTGGTTCAATACGCGCGCTGTTTCAACAGATGCTATGCCTGTTTGGCTTAACGGCATTGTCGTTACTTTAAGCTTCACTGCAGGTACGGCAGTCATCATGTGGATTGGCGAGCTGATCAACATCAAGGGCATTGGCAATGGTATTTCCATCATCATTTTTGCAGGCATCATTTCTCGATTCCCGCATATGATGGTCAGCCTTTATAACCTTGCACGTCAGTGGGCTGTCGCTTCACCTTTCTTGGCTGTCGTGGGCGTCTTGCTGGTTCTCGCATTGCTGATCGCTGGTATTCTGCTCGTTCTGTTTGTTCAGATGGCCGAGCGTCGAATCCCGATCCAATATGCGAAGCGAGTGGTTGGCCGCCGTATTTATGGTGGGCAATCCACCTACTTGCCGATTAAGGTCAACCAGTCGGGTGTGATTCCAGTCATCTTTGCGATGTCGATTCTACAAATCCCCAATATATTGGTTACCTTTTTCTTCCAAAACTCCGACGGACCTATTGTCAATTGGTTCCGCAATTTCAGCACCAGCCCTTTTTACTACGTGTTCCAATTCTTATTGATCCTAGGTTTTACCTTCTTCTATTCCATGATCCAGTTCAATCCTATTGAGGTAGCGAACAACATTCAGAAGAATGGAGGATACATTCCAGGCATTCGACCTGGTCGTCCAACAAGTGATTTCATCACCCGGACGAGCCGCCGTCTGTGCTGGTTTGATGGTATATTCTTGGGCTTAATTACGCTAGCTCCAATGCTTCTGGGTATCTTTACTCGGACGAGCAGCATCTGGTTTGGCGGTACAGCAGTCATCATTATCGTAGGTGTTTGCTTAGACCTCGTGAACCAGCTTGAGGCTCAAATGTCGATGCGTAATTACAAGGGCTTTCTTGACTAAATCGATGACGATCCGCTCCGAGGATCAGATTCATCCTGCATCTCTTCAACATCATTTCTAAACATGCTGAAGCCGTGCAGGCCTATGAGGGGATCCACATACAGAGAACCCCATGATGCATCTCGGGCTCAGGGGGCTTCTCAGCAGAAGCCACTGAGCCTATTTCTTTGAGGCGAAAGATGAAAGCGATTTTATTAGGCCCGCCAGGTGCGGGTAAGGGTACGGTAGCAGGAGCAGTCGCTGAATTTGGTGGAGCTCAGCATTTGTCCACAGGTGACCTTTTCCGTAAGCACATCGGACAGGGAACGGATTTGGGAAAAGAGGCCAAGTCTTATATAGATGCAGGCAAGCTCGTGCCAGACGAGCTAACCGTCCGCATGGTTGAAGCAGAACTCCGCGAAGGCGACAAGCTCAAAGACTTTGTTCTGGATGGTTTCCCACGCACGATTCCCCAAGCGGAAGCCCTCGATCGGATGCTGGCGACTTTTGGTGACGCGTTGGATGTTGTGGTTGAACTTGACGTGCCTGACCAGGTTATTCAAGAGCGCTTGACGGGTCGTTTGCTTTGCCGATCCTGTGGTGCGATCTACCACAAGCAGAACAAGGCTCCGAAGCAAGAGGGTGTTTGCGATCTATGCGGTGGCGAGATTTACCAGCGCAGCGATGATAAGCCTGAGACGGTCACCGCGCGATTAGAGACCTACCATCAGCAAACTGAGCCCTTACATGATTACTATCAAGCCAAGGGTCTCCTGCTCTTGATTGACGGAACCCAAACACCAGAAGCGACTAAGACTTCTATCTTCCAAGGCTTAGAGGGCAGGGGTCTCAAGGCTCAAGCGGGGCGGCAGGAATGATTCATATCTACGCACCTAGCGAAATAGAAGGTATCCGACGCGCCAACGAAGTCGTAGCCAAGGTTCTAGTCGAGTTAGCGGATTTCATAAAACCAGGCGTCAGCACCTTGCAAATCAATGATTATGCTGAAAAAATCATTCGAGATGCAGGAGCCAGACCCGCCTTTCTCAATTACGGCGAGCCTCCTTTCCCAGCAACGGTTTGCAGCTCGGTCGAGGATGAAGTGGTGCATGGGATCCCCCGAGCAGATCGCATTCTAAAGGAAGGCGAAATTGTTAGCATTGACGTGGGAGCCGAACTTAACGGGTTTTATGGTGACTCCGCACGCACTTATGCGGTCGGGACAATTTCCGAAGAAAAGGCCAGACTCATTCGAGATACCCAAAGAGCCTTTGAGGCTGGCATGGCAGCAGCCAAGGTAGGCAATCGCATTGGCGATATCAGCGCTGCTGTGCAAGCGGTGGCAAATGAAGCGGGTTTAGGCATTGTCCGTGATTTGACAGGGCATGGCATTGGTCGTTCTCTGCATGAGGATCCCTCCATTCCTAACTTTGGCAAGGCAGGGCGAGGCCCACGCCTAGAGGCTGGCATGGTCTTGGCTATCGAGCCTATGCTTAACCTCGGTACAGGACGCGTGACTTTTGATGAAGAAGACGGCTGGACGGTTCGTACATTAGATGGTAAGCCAGCAGCTCACTATGAAAATACGATTGCCATAACAGCAGAAGGACCTGTGATCCTGTCTAAGCTTCCAGAGTCCGAACTTCTCTCATGAGCCAGCGCAAACGCAAAGTAGGAAAGCTCGAATTGCTGGCTTATGACATGCAGACACGCTACAAGCTCAAAGCCAACGAGTTGCAAGCCCACGAGCAAGATCTGATGCCTGGGAGAATCGTGTGCTCAATAGCAGGCCGAGATCGTGGACACATTTACGTAGTTCAGGCTTTTGAGCAAGCTTCGCACGGCCAAGCAGGATGTGTTTGCCTCGTTAACGGCAGCACGCATCCTTGGGCAAAGCCAAAACCCAAGAACCCCAAGCATGTCCGCATCATCAGGACAGAGCAGCTAGCGTTACCCAAGCCAGCAGAACGCAGGCACATCTGGGAGACACTATGCGGTCAACACGATGAAGCGAGCCGCAATCTATACCTTTGGGATACGCTATGTGAGGTAGCACAAGCTAGCAACGCACAACATCAATACGAAGAGCCCAGATCTGGGGAAGGCTCTGAGGAATCAAGCTACAACACCGAGGGTGTTGTCTAAATAAGGAGGCATCATGGCAAAAGAAGATGTCATTGAGGTTGAGGGCGTCGTAACGGATGCTCTACCCAACACCATGTTCAAGGTCGAACTTGACAACGGACATCAGATACTCGCACACATCTCAGGCAAACTACGTCAACACTATATCCGGATTTTGCCAGGGGATCATGTGACCGTCGAGTTAACACCTTATGATCTGACCCGTGGCCGCATTACCTGGCGAGGTAAATAAGCAAGGCAAGGTCTGCTTGGCGCGAAGGCTGAGCAAAAACACAAAAAATCGAACGGAAATCGAGTAAAATTCTCGCTTTTCACGCGAAAAAATGCGTATTTTCTCCTTGACGAAAAAGGGGGAAAAAAGGTATTCTGCTAGAACATGCGCAGAACTATGCGTGAGGAGAATGAACGGAAGGAGAGTCAAGATATGAAAGTAAGACCATCCGTCAAGCCAATGTGCGAAAAGTGCAAGGTTATTAAGCGGAAGGGCCGAGTTATGGTCATCTGCCAGGATCCTAAGCATAAGCAGCGTCAGGGTTAATTTTCTCGCGCTATGAAGTTGTTTAGCCAGAAATTGTTCAATTTTCTGGTTTGACATGTCAACTGCAAGAAGGGTGCGGCTGCCCGAATGGGAACCGTTCTTGCTTAGCATAGATGAAGGCATACCTTGTATGTCTGAAATTAAGAGTTTAGGTAGCCTATTCTGGAGGTATAAGAATGGCACGTATTTCTGGTGTCGATCTGCCGAATGAGAAGCGCGTTGAGATCGCTCTGACCTACATTTATGGGATTGGCAGAACCACGTCGGGTGAAATCCTCGATAAGTGTGGTATCAATCCTGATACGCGAATGAAAGATCTCAGTGACGACGAACTGGCCAAGATTCGTGACTTGCTAGATAACGAGTATCGCGTCGAAGGTGACTTGCGCCGTGATGTGGCAATGAATATCAAGCGCCTGACGGAAATTGGATGTTATCGTGGCCGTCGCCATCGTATGGGACTTCCCGTTCGTGGTCAACGTACGAAGACCAACGCACGCACGCGCAAGGGTCCCGGCAAGACTGTCGCTAATAAGAAGAAGTAAGGAGCGTCTCAATGGCACGCAATCAAAAAAGACAACAGGCGCGTCCGCGTCGTCGTGATCGCAAGAACATTGATCGTGGTCATGCACATATTCATGCTTCGTTCAACAACACCATTGTGACGATTACGGATCCCGCTGGCAACGCTATTTCATGGGCAAGCGCAGGTGGTATGGGCATGCGTGGCTCTCGTAAGGGAACCCCATTCGCTGCTCAGCTCGCAGCAGAGGCTGCAGCCAAGACGGCTTATGAGCACGGTATGCGCAGCATTGAAGTTTTTGTGAAAGGGCCAGGTTCAGGTCGTGAGGCAGCTATTCGTTCGTTGGCTGCAAACGGTCTTGAGGTAACCTTTATCAAAGATGTTACCCCCATCCCTCACAATGGTTGCCGCCCGCCGAAGCGGCGTCGCGTCTAATCGGAGGACTGCTTAGATATGGCAAGATATACAGAGTCGGTCTGCCGTCAGTGCAGACGTGAAGGGCAGAAGCTCTTTCTAAAGGGAGCACGCTGCTATAGCAATAAGTGCGCTTTGGGTCGCAGAGCTTATGCGCCCGGCATGCACGGTCAGGCACAGCTCCGTCGCAAGAGCTCTGAGTACGGCCTGCAGCTGCGTGAGAAGCAGAAGACCAAGCGCTTCTATGGTGTTCTCGAAGGCCAATTCCGCAAGACGTATGAAACGGCTGAGCGTATGGCTGGCAAAACAGGTGATAACTTGCTTAGCTTGCTGGAGCGTCGCTTTGACAACATCATTTATCGTATGGGCTTGGCTCAATCCCGCCCACAGGCGCGTCAGTTGGTTCTCCATGGCCACTTCACCATCAATGGCAAAAAGGCCAATATCCCTTCTATGTACTTGAATGCAGGGGATGTTATTGAGGTCAAGGAGAGCAGCCGTCAGCTGGCACCTTTCTCGGAGCACGAAGCAACGCGTGCGGTTCCCCAGTGGCTGAGCTATAACGCTGAGCAGTACCGTGGCCAGGTCATGAGTCTGCCTCAGCGCGAGGATGTGGATCTAGAAGTTCAGGAGCGTCTTATCGTCGAGCTTTACTCGAAATAAGGACCTGGACTGGAAATCAAATACCACCGCTTGGCTCGAACTTTTTAGAATTGTTTTCTTTGAAGGCCTAGCGGTGGCGCTGAACAAAGCAGCATAGAGGAGGTCCGCATGTTAGAAATGACCAAACCCAGCATTCAAACGCTGTCACTGTCGGAAGATGGTGCACATGGGTCTTTTGTAATTGAACCGCTAGAGCGGGGCTATGGCATGACTTTAGGGAATTCTCTGAGACGCGTTCTGCTCTCGTCATTACCTGGAGCTGCCGTTACGGCTATCCGCGTTGAGGGTGTTTATCACGAGTTTTCGACCGTCCCTGGCGTGATCGAAGACATGACGGAAATCATTCTTAATATCAAGGCCATCCGTGCCCGCCTATATGTTGAAGGTCCGAAGACCGTCTATCTCAGCACCGAAGAAGGGCGCAGCGGCGTGATTACGGCTGCGGATATTGTCAGGGATGATGAAATTGAAATCATGAATCCTGAGCAGCCCATCGCAACGTTGAATGGTACGGGTCGTCTTTTTATGGAGCTCACCTTCAGCAGAGGTCGTGGCTACAACAGCGCTGAGCAGAATAAATGGGTTAACCAGCCAATCGGTGTGATTCCTATTGATTCAATCTTTACACCTGTGCGCAAAGTTAACTACGCTGTAGAGAATACGCGTGTTGGCCAATTTACAGACTTTGATAAATTGACTTTGGATGTCACGACGGATGCTACTTTGGGCGCTGACGAGGCTATTTCCGACGCCGCCAGCATCTTGTGTGAGCATTTGCAGCTTTTTGTCGAGTTAGGCAATCCCGAACATTCGCCTTCCTACGGTGGAGCGAAGATCGGTGGCGAGCATGACCAGCTGTTGGATGGAGCAATTGAGGAACTTGATTTCTCAGTGAGAACCTACAATTGCCTCAAGCGAGCAGGTATCAATACTGTTGGTGACCTAGCGGCGCGGAGCGAAGAAGATATGATGAAGGTGCGCAACCTCGGAAAGAAATCCTTGGAAGAAGTCATCTTTAAGTTGCAAGAAATGGGTCTCGGACTGGCTGAAGATAGCCAACTCTGAGCAACGGAGGACAGGATGGCAGGACATCGCAAATTAGGCAGAACAACGGATATCCGGCTTTCGATGCTACGTGGTCTCGCGACGAGTCTGATCGTCAAAGGCGAGATTACGACAACGGAGACCCGGGCCAAAGAAGTTCGTAAGATTGTGGAGCAGCTGATTACGCAGGCCGCCAAAGAGAAGGATAACTTCACGACGCGGGAGAGCCTGAAGAGCAGCGCCAAACTTGATAGCAAGGGCCACAAGCTCCTTAAGAGCAAGACCTCAAAGAATGGCAAGAGCTATGATGTGGTCGAGCGCGAGCTCAAGACGGAGGAAGTCCGCGTGGACAATCCCAGCCGTTTGGCCGCACGTCGCCAAGCATTAAAGTGGTTGACGCAGAGCCGCGACCTCGAAGGCAAGGCTCTCAACCCCGTCAACGTGCTTTTTGACGAGCTTGGGCCTCGCTATGCGGGCCGCGATGGTGGCTACACGCGTATCACCAAGCTCGGACCTCGTCGTGGTGACGCAGCTCCAATGGTGCGTATTGAGTTGATCTAAGGACAGATAAGGAAAGCGTTTTGTCTTTTAGAACAAACGTCGATCATACCCATATTGATCAAGCAAAACATGAAATCCGCCCTCAGATTTGTCTGGAGCGGGTTTCATTTGCTTATCCGCAAATCCATCAGGTAGAGCAGATTTCTGAAGCAGGGCGGCAGCTTGCAGCCTCAGCTTCTTCCGAAACCGAAGGCTCAGGTACTGACTTCGATTTTTCACACGCGGCGGTTAAAGAACTGACTTTGACCATCCAAAAGGGCGAGCACATCGCCATTTTGGGGCGTAATGGCTCAGGCAAATCGACGCTGGCTCGCCTTATTGTGGGCTTGGAAAAAGCCCAGGCTGGATCTTGTTTTTTTGAAGGCTTAGACAGCGCGAACGAGGAGCAAAGTTGGCAGATTCGCCGCCGTTGTGGACTCATTTTTCAGAATCCAGAAAACCAGATCGTGGCTTCAACGCTCGAAGAAGATGTGGCTTTTGGCCCCGAAAATTTAGGGTGTCCATCGGAGGAAATCAGGCAGCGCGTGGATGCCGCGCTAAGCCTTGTGGGTCTTGCTGATCGTGCCAAGGACTCGCCAGCGCAGCTGAGTGGTGGCCAAAAGCAGAAACTCGCGATTGCTGGCGTGATGGCTATGCATCCAGAAGCGATCATCATGGATGAAGCAACGAGCATGCTAGATCCGCTGTCGCGCCGAAGTGTCCTGGAGCTTTTGCTAGAGCAACATCAGCAAGGCTTGACCCTTATCAATATCACCCATCATATGGAAGAAGCGCTGCTAGCTGACCGTATTTGTGTGATGCACCAAGGGCGGCTTGTGTTGCAGGGGAAGGCAGCCGAAGTCTTTAGTCAGCCTACCTTGATACGTTCTTTAGGCCTTGATGTGCCAGCCCATGCCGCTATCACGGCAGCTGTTTTGCAGCAGCAACTGGGGCGAGAACTCAGCACAGAACTGGCAGCTGACGAAGCGACAGCCGCTCGCTATATCGCCAAGCATTTTCAGCTCAGAGAAGTTGAGCCCACGCCAGCGCCTTTGCTTATGACTCAGACGGCAGATGAAATGGCGCCTGAGCACTCAGCGGCTAGCTCATTAAACAAAGAGAGAGCTGCCTTCTCAGCCGAAAAGATTGTGCTAAAGGCCAGCAACTTAGGCTACCGCTATCCCAGCTTTGACGGTCAAGGCGCCTTTGCCCTTAGCCAGATTAGCTTTGAAATCTACGAAGGTGAATGTCTGGGGCTTATGGGCGCTTCTGGTTCAGGCAAAAGCACCTTGGTTCAGCACTTTAACGCTCTTTTGGAGCCTGATGAGGGAAGCCTAGAAGTTTGCGGCTACCAGATATCTAAGCTCAAGAACAAGCGAGCCTTGCGACGAGAAGTGCAGCTGCTTTTCCAATACCCAGAGCACCAACTTTTTGCTGACACTGTAGAGGCCGATATTCTTTATGGCCCGCGCCGCTTTGGTGTTTCGGAAGCAGAGCTAAAGCAGCGTCTCGAAGAGGTTCTAGAACTTTGTCAGATCGACCCAGCCTGGCTTTCTCAGTCCCCCTTTGAACTCAGTGGGGGTGAGAAAAGGAGGGTCGCCTTGGCGGGGATACTGGCCCTGAAGCCCAAGCTCCTTGTTTTGGATGAGCCTGCTGCGGGCTTGGATCCTGCCAGTCGAGATGAGATATTAAGTCGCATACAAGAACTCAAAGACTGGGGAGTTACGGTTGTTCTGGTCTCTCATTCGATGGAAGACCTGTCTCGTTTTGCTGACCGCATAGCGGTATTGCAGCAGGGGCGTTTGTTGGCCATCGATACCCCCAGCCGACTCTTTGCCAACGCAGAATTACTGGCTCGAGCAGGGCTTGAAGAACCAGCACCACGCCGTTTTTTGCGTCAATTGCAGGCGTATTTTCCCAGTCTGCCCAACGAGGCGCGCGATGCGGATCAAGCCGCTGCCATTTTGGATACATACTTGGAGCCACTGCCAGATCTCCTTTCGCAGCAGCCTAGGAGTCAAAGCCTATGATGACGGTTAGCATTGGCCAATATATTCCAGGCAAGTCTTATCTGCATCAGCTGGACCCCAGAACCAAGCTGCTTCTAGCCGTCTTTCAGATGATCCTCATCTTTTTATTCCAGAGCCCATGGGCACTTCTGCTTTATGGCTTAGGGATCTTTTTCCTTATCAAATTAGGCCACCTGCCCTGGCGCCCCTTGCTGCAGAGCCTGAAGGCTGTTGTAGTCTTGCTTGTTCTTGCCTTTGGTCTGAACACGCTGACAGGACCTGAGCCTTATTTGTGGCAGTGGGGCTGGTTGCACTTGTCTCGCTCTGGTCTGAGCCTAGGTCTTCGGATGGCTGTGCGTTTATGCCTTTTGATCCTGAGCACGCAGGTTTTGTTGACATTGACGACGAGTCCGCTTGCGATTGCAGACGGTATGGAGAAGCTCTTTGCGCCATTGAGCCGATGGGGATTTCCGAGCCACGAACTGGCGATGATGATGTCGATAGCCTTGCGATTCGTGCCTGCTTTGGCAGAAGAGGCCGATAAAATCATGCGAGCTCAGTCTTCGCGAGGCGCTTCTTACGATAGCGGCCGACTCGGCGATAGATTGCGCGGCCTGGTCGCCATATTGGTGCCCCTTTTTGCTTCGGCGCTCAAACGAGCAGATGAATTAGCTACAGCTATGGAAGCCCGCTGCTATCGTGGAGGCGAGGGACGAAGCAAGCTTCATGTCCTACGCTATAGCCGAAAAGACCTTGTTTTTACACTGGGCATTTTGGCCTTTTCCATTCTTGTTTTGGTGGTCGAATATGTCCGCTAAGCGACCAGAGGCTGAAAACGAGCTTCTTCAACCGAGCGCTTGGCCTGAAGCCCTTCTGCTAGCAGCAGATGATCCAAGGCAGCAAGCCGAACCCTTGGTGGTGCCAGAACTCAGTAGGGATCGCCGAAAAGCTTGTCCCCCTTATCGCCGCTTGGCTATTTGGTCCAGCTATGAAGGTACGAATTGGTCAGGTTGGCAGAGGCAAGAAAATGCGCCGAGCGTGCAAGCCTGCCTTGAAGCAGCTTTGAGCCGTATATGTCAAGAACCCATCACCTTGCATGCTTGCTCACGCACGGATGCAGGCGTCCATGCGCGCTGCCATATCGCGCATTTTGATACGACCTGTCGGATTCCAGCTGAGCGCCTTCCCTTGGCTTTAGGAGCTTTCTTGCCGCCCAGCATATCGGTTCTGGCCAGTTGGGAAGTGGCAGCTGACTTTCATGCGCGCTTCGATACCGTCGAAAAGACTTATAGCTATCAGATATGGAATAGCCGCCAACGTTCGCCCTTTCTTAGCCGCTACAGCTATCGCTTTTTTCAAGGGGACTATTTGGATGTAGAGGCCATGCAGGAGGCGGCGCAAAAGCTGAAGGGCCAGCACGATTTTAGTAGCTTTAGAGCGGCTGGTTCAGAGACCAAGGGTTCTATTCGCGAACTCTACAAACTGCAGGTTGAACGCCAGGATCTAGGCGCCCTTCAGGGAGAAGGGCTCGAAGGGCAGATGCTTGTTGTGACTGTTACAGGCTCAGGCTTTCTCTATAATATGATGCGTATTATCGCTGGAACCCTTCTCGAAGTTGGCCAGCACCAGCGATCCCCTGAAGAGGTGGAAGCTCTGTTGTACGCCAGAGATCGAAGCCAGGCTGGGGTTACGCTACCTGCCTTTGGACTATGCCTAGAAGCTGTGCGCTATCGACGCCCTAGGATCAAGGCCGATACTGAGGGCTAAAGCCTGACTGACTCGTATCCTTTCTTGCGCGCCCAGATCGCATATGGGCTTGCACAGCTGTTCAGAAGACTTGCGAGGCGGGGCAGAAGCGACTTTTGAGCCGACCACAAGGAGAAACAAATGACTGCTAACCGAGCGACGGTATGGAATGAACAGACGAATTTCAGCATGCTGACAGACTTCTATGAGTTGACGATGTCGCAAGGTTATCTAGACCAGGGGCGAGAAGACGAAATAGCCTATTTCGACTTGTATTTTCGCCATGTGCCTGAAAACGGGGGCTATGCTCTGATGGCGGGGGTCGAACAGATGATCGACTACTTAGAGCACTTGCATTTTGATGAAGCAGACCTCGATTTTTTGCGACAAACAGGCCAGTTCAAAGAGAATTTTCTGAACTATCTCGCCAATTTCAAATTCAGCTGTGATGTCTGGGCGATTCCTGAGGGCACGGTGCTCTTCCCCAATGAGCCGCTTGTCAAAGTTCGAGGACCGATTATTCAGGCGCAGATGATTGAGACGATGCTTTTGCTGACGATCAATCACCAGAGCTTGATTGCGACGAAGGCTAGCCGTATCGTGCGCGCTGCCCAAGGCCGCAGTGTTCTAGAACTAGGTGCCAGACGAGCCCAAGGCTATGACGCATCCGTCCTGGGTGCTCGTGCGGCCTATATAGGAGGCGTTTCTAGCACCAGCTGCACCATCTGTGGCCCGCACTTTGGTCTGCCGCTAGCCGGGACCATGGCCCATAGCTTTGTCCAGCTTTTTGATCAGGAGTTCGATGCCTTTAAGGCCTACGCCGAGAGTTACCCAGACAATACCTATCTTCTGGTCGATACTTACAATGTCTTGCGTTCGGGTGTGCCCCATGCTATCCGCTGTGCCAAAGAAGTTCTCGAACCCAAAGGTCATCGCCTCAAGGGTATTCGCATTGATTCTGGCGACTTGACCTACTTAACCCAGCAGGCTCGCCACCAGTTAGATGCAGCAGGCCTGAAAGATTGCCAGATTGTCGTCTCTAATGCGCTTGATGAATATCTCATACGCGACCTCCTTCTGCAGGGGGCAGCCATTGATGCCTTTGGTGTAGGGGAGCGGCTCATCACTTCAAGAGCAGAGCCTGTTTTTGGCGGTGTCTATAAGCTGGCTGGGGTAGAAAAAGAAGGGCAAATCCTGCCCAAAATGAAGATATCGGAAAATCATAGCAAGGTGACAAATCCAGGCAGCAAAGAGGTCTGGCGCTTTTACGATCGAGATAGCAAGAAGGCTCTGGCGGATTTGCTGACTTTGACAGGCGAAAGCATTGATGAAAATGCGCCTTATGAGATTTTTGATCCAGTCAATACCTGGAAACGCAAAACGCTAGAGCATTTCCGCGTCCGATCCTTGCTTGAGCCCATCTTTAAGCAGGGAAAATTAGTCGCCAAAAGGCGAAACATAGAGGAGATTCGCCAGAGTTGCCAGCTTGAATTGGAAAGCATTTGGGACTCCATCAAGCGCTTTGAAAACCCGCAAACCTACTATGTGGACCTCTCACAAGAACTCTGGACACTCAAAGAAAAACTTTTGCGTCAAAAGTATTCCACCGTTGACTTCCTGGCCTAAACTGCTGGACTGAAAGCCTCCGCTCCCGCGAGCTCATCCTTCAGCGCCAAGATCGCCTCTGTAGCAGAGACGTAGTCCTCGAGGTATTCACCCTTGCTGCGCAGCAGCAGTTTGTGGTAGCGAAGAATGGCTTCCGTTAGCCAGCGCTGCATCACGCCCAGGAGCTCCGGCAGCAAGGCATCCTCATCTCTTGACGCTTTAGTTCGGGGGCAAACAGTCCCACCCCGTTTCTCCTCGCGGGATGCGTTGCTACCACACCCCCCACTAAGGTGATCTGGAATAGAATAGCTGCTTCCTCATAGAGAGAACTCCGGTTGGTCTCCAATGAGACGCCGCGCCAGGTAAAGTCTTATTTCAATTCGTCTCGCAGTGATGCTTTGGGCTTGAGATCAAAGTGCTTGGCCCATGGCTGGTAGCGCTCCAAATCAAAACTCTCTCGTAGCTCAGCCTCTACCTTTTGAAAAGATGCACTTTCTCGCTCACGGGCGGCCTCGTAGACCTGTAGGAGTTCTTCAGCGCGCCTATCCCAGCGGTAGAGCTGGCCTCGCTGCCAGGCCCCTTGGCGGAGCTTGAGAAGTTCTTCGTCGCTAGAAAAGGCACGTCGAACAGTCTGAACGATGTCTGCAGCTTGGAGTCCTGGAATCAAGAGACCGGTGACTCCATCCTCGATGAGCTCTGGAATTCCACCTACGGCAGTTCCAAGGGGAAGCAGACCTGAAAGCATGGCCTCGATGAGCACAGAACCCAGTGCCTCCTGGTGCGAAGGGAGCACGAGTGCATCTGCTGTTTGGAGAACAGTGAATACGTCTTCGTGCTCCAAACTTCCATGCCAGTGAAGGACCTGTCGGAGTTCAGGCTCAGCAGCTAACTGACGGACATGCTCAGCGAGCTGCCCGTCTCCCACAATCTGTAAATCATAGCTCGGATCTTCGCGGTGCAGTTCCTGAAAGGCTTCTAGAAGTTCTGGGACACCCTTCTCACGGGAAAGACGCCCCACAAATACAAGACGCTTTCGCGGAGGGTTGATCCGTGCTTGCCTCGGAATGGAACGATCGGACAATACGGGAGGGAGATCGACTGCATCTGGAATGACAGTAAAACGATCCGCGAGTACTGGAAAAAGTGCAATAAAGTCGTTCTGCAGTTCTGCAGAAACAGGGAGAATTGCTGAAGCAACTTGGAGACCCACGCGGCAAAGGCGGTATTGCGCAGCGTTGCTCAGAAAAAGTTGGCGCTCATAGCCATGGAGACTGGCGACGGTCGCAGTCCCTCGCATGGCGGCGAAGCTGGCAGCTACTGCCATCGCCAGTGGATAATGTGCATGGATGATGTCGATGGATTCATGCTCAGCTGCCTGGATTAGTCCCTCAAGCATGCTCGGGAAAGCCTCCTCGCCATGCCTCAAATCGGTCAATGAAGGTCCAAGGCTTTGGTAGATGGCGGGCTGATAACGCAACGAAGGAGCAATCTCGCCAAAGGCGAGAATGCGGCAGCGATGCCCTCGAAGGGCTACATGACGTGCAGCGGCTGCAACTTGGACGCTGGTCCCGCTTACGCTGGCCATTTGTTCAAGAAGAATAACGATATTCATAGATAACCTTTCGTGTGTGACACTATTTGTCCCGTGCCATGACGTAGTCGACATGCTATTGTGCTGGAGTTTTTTGCTTCGCCAGATAGGAGTAGAGGAGCAGGCCGAGGAGCATGGCACCGGCGAAACAGAAGAAGACGGCGTGAAGCGAATAGCGGCTGACAAATGAGATGAGGAGACCGCTGAGCGTCGCGGCGATGATGAGGCAGGTGAAAAAATATGAGGTCATGAAAGCAGTGCGCTTGGGTTCTTGAGCTTGGACCCAGGCCATCATCGAGAGGAAGAGGAAGCCAGCTTGGATCTGGCCGATGAACTGGAGGGGATAGAAGATCCAGAGTTCTCCGGCAAAGGGGAAGAGGGCGAAATAGAAGACGCCGAGCAGGATGGTCCAACGGAGGAGGCGCTGGCCGTGGAGCCAACGCAGCGCAAGGGGATAGGCGAGGAAGGCGATGAGGTCGACGCTTGAACTGAAACTGAGGAGCGGAGCGAGCGCTTTGGCACCATAGCGTTCTTCGACGATGAGGGTGAGGAGGGTCTGGATGGATTGAATGCCCAGAAAGAGGAGCGTAGTGGTCACGAGGACGAACGAGAGTAGGGGAAGGTTCCATGCTCTGATGCGGTTTCGGATTCTGTCTGTATCGAGCAATGACTTGGAGCACCGTTTGGGCCCGTTTGTTGTTGCTGGGTAGCTATCATCAAGAACTGTGGATTGATGCAGATGGGCTTGGCGTTCTCTGAAGCGTAGTTGGAGGTAGAGCAAGAGCGCGAGATGGAGGCCCGCGAGAACAAAGAAATACTGGAGCGGTGACAGACCCTCGTAGAGGAATAGACCCAGAGAGAGACCGGGGATGGTGCCGAGGGAAACGGCCAGGCGGATGCTGGCGTTGATCTGGGCTCGGCGTTCAGCGTCATAATCCGCACATTGATCCGCGACGAAGGCAAAAAGGACGGCGGATGCAGAGAGCTGAGTAAACCAATTAAGGGCAATGACGAAAACGAGCTGAGGATGAAACGCAAAGGCGAGGTAGCGCAGGGCAGAGAGTGAGAGGGCGAGGAGATAGTAGCGCTTCTTGCCAAGGCGACGGTCAGCGAGATGACCCGCGGCGAGATTGAGGAGGGCCGTGCCGATGACGGAGATCGAGATGACGAGAAAGAGGTCGGAGATGGCGATCCCATACTGGTGACGAAGCCAGAGGGGAAGTACGCCCGCGATGAGGGCGGAGAGGAGGCCCTGGGCGAAGGCAAGGAAGAAGAGGGCCCGAGTGAGGGACGTCGTCAGTAGGAAATGGTAAAAGTTGAGTGGATTCTCGTGGCGCGTGTCTCGGTGTGGTGCGGTGTTAGTTTTGTTGTTCTGCATTGATCTCATGATTGTGACCCTCCAAGACTTGCAAGTAGACCTCACGGATCTGTTGATAAACTTTTGGCCAAGCGTAATTGATCTCTACATGAGTCCGGCGAAGTTGAGCCCGCTCTGGCGTGAGCCATTGTGGCGCAGTTCGTAATACAGTCTGAAAGGCCGATGTCCAGGCGGAGATGTCACCCGGTGGAAGGAGGAGGCCTAGGCGCTCATCTGGCGATAGAATTTCTTGAATTCCGCCAGTGTCTGAACCGAGAACAGGAATGCCGCGAGCGAGAGCCTCGATGACGACGTAGCCAAAGGGCTCTTGGAGAGAGGGAACAACAACGAAATCGGCCCAAGCATAGGCCTGATCAATCTCTTTGCGATCAAGATGGCCGAGGATTGTGAGCCAGGGACAATCTCTGTAGGAATCCAAGACGGAAGACTCGGGGCCATCACCGGCGACAGCAAGCTCAATAGGGCAGTCTCCCAGACGCTGACGAGCCGCTAGGGCGATGTCCAGGCCTTTGACGGAGACAAGGCGTCCGGCAAAGAGCAGACGAAGAGGACGCTGGGCCCTTCGCAACGAGTCCTGCCTCTGTTCCCAGTATTCGTCTGGGGCCAGTGTAGGTAGATCCTTATCGCCCAATGCACAAGGGATCGCATGGCTTGGGGCAAGATTGGCCTCTAGGTGCTGGAGCTTACGGAGGAGTTCTTGACCGACGGCGATGATGGCATCAGCGCTCTGCCCCATATAGCGATCCATGGAAAGCGCATATTGCAGTCGTGCAACATTGGGTTCCGCAAAACCTGGCGCTGCAGTAGTGGGGGGATTCTGTGGGATTTCGAGGCGGTGGTAGTGGCCGACGATCGGAATGCCAAGGTGATCTGCGAAAGTCTTGCCAGCTTGGTAGAGGATCCAGGAATGGCAGTGGACCACATCATAGACTGGCGGATAAGGGGACCGAAGCCGTCGCATGAGTGCATCGAGAATTGCTGTATTGGCTGCAATTTGATCGACCCAATAGAGGCCAGAATAGGCGGGGAGACGTACAGCTTCAACGCGAATCCCTGACATGGGATTGGGATCAAATTCTGCGTCGAGATAAACATCGCTGCGGTAGAGAAAAATATCACTCGCATCTCCAGTTCGACTGATCTCTTGACTCAGACCGGTAACGTATGTTCCAAGTCCGCCAAAAATCTGTGGTGGGTATTCGAGTGTCAGCGTGAGAATTTTCATAAGCACTTCCTTTGGATTCTTGTCCTGACCACGATTTTTCACTCGCATTTCGCGGGTGCCTGAGCAACAGCGTAGGTGTACCAACCCCATCGGTGGGGCTGCCGCCGCTTTAAGTTGCCATCAATCTGATTGCGTGTTAGGGCTATCGCTTTGATCTCTTCAAATCCAGATTGCTTCATGAGCTAAGCGTCGGCAGCTCATTTCACGCTGATGACCAAAATTCCAGTTACCCCGCTTTTGCTGAATAAATCGGTCTATGGGTCCGATGGATAGACTATTTGGAACGACAAAGGCTGCATGACCGCCAGGCTTGAGCACCCTCAGAGCTTCGCGCAGTTCCTTGAGTGGATGAGGGTTGTGCTCGAGCACGCCAAAACTCAGAACAAGGTCAAAGGCGTGATCAGCCACGGGGAGTTCATCAGCTGGGGCGTGCAGGAATTTTAGTTCGAGATTGAAGCTGTTAAAAAGATGCTGCGCGCGTGCAAGCGCAGAGATAGAGATATCAACACCAGTCACGGACGCATTAAAGAGGAGCTCTACGCGTATATGACTTTCCACTCGCCCAAAGCTGTTCCCATATTCTTTTTTCGCTGGCACACATTACGTCCTCCCTGTCTTATGTCAGCTAGTAGAATATTTTGCTCTCCTAAATAGACAGTCTGTCGTTCTATATGCTATGCCTACTATAGAGATGATAGGATGTTAAATATTCAATTTCAAGCCGCAGTCAACGTCACTGCCAGCATGCTTTGTGTTGCCTATTTGCAGTCTTGTATCATTGGTCGCGTATAGTCCGATCCGAAAAGAGCTGAAGCGCAAATTTGCCCTCAATCAGGCTTATAATAAAAAGGACAAAAAGGAGAATACACATGGCAATTATCGCAGAAATTAAGATGCAAAATGGCTCGAGCATGAAGTTGGAACTCAAGCCCGAAGTTGCGCCCAATACAGTGGCTAATTTTGTGCAGCTCGCAAATGAGGGCTTCTATGATGGCCTTATCTTTCACCGCGTTATTGAGGGCTTCATGATCCAGGGCGGCTGTCCAGACGGTACAGGCATGGGTGGCCCAGGTTACCACATCAAGGGCGAATTCAAAAGCAACGGCTTTTCTAACCCTCTCTCGCATCGTCGCGGCGTGATCTCTATGGCTCGTGCCCAAAGCCCTAATTCAGCTGGTTCTCAATTTTTTATTTGCCATGCAGACAGCCTCTTTCTTGATGGGCAGTATGCGGCTTTTGGGGTGCTGACCGAAGGCGAAGACTGCTTGGATCAGATCGCCACTGTGGCTACCAACGCTCAGGATCGACCACTCGAAGAGCAGAAGATTGCTTCGATCAGGGTAACGGGAGAAGGCTTGCAGGATCTTGCCCCCTTACAGAAGGCCTGAGATTTTAAGTAGAGATTGCATTTAGCCCATACGGCAAACACATTTTCAAGTTCAATGTAAAGTGGGTTTGCCGTCTCTATATCCATGTATCCTGCTCTGAGCCTTAGCCGAAAGGAGTCCTATTATGTGTCAGCAACATGCATCAGGTGAGGCCGAACGTTTTTATATTACGACCCCCATTTATTATCCGAGTGCCAAGCTACATATTGGCCATGCTTATACAACTGTAGCTGCCGATGTATCAGCTCGCTACCACCGTCTCAAAGGCGATGAAGTGATGTTTGTCACGGGCACGGATGAGCACGGCCAAAAGATTCAGGACAAGGCAGCTGAGGCAGGCAAGACACCTAAGGACTATGTAGATGAAATTGTGGCGGGGGTCAAAGATCTTTGGGAGCTCTTTGACATCAGCTATGACCGTTTTATCCGCACGACCGATCCAGTCCACGAAAAGGCAATACAGGCTATTTTTCAGGCCTTATATGATCGGGGCGATATTTACTTAGGCGAGTACGAAGGCTGGTACTGCAAGCCCTGTGAGGCATTCTGGACGGAGGCACAGCTGCAAGATGGCTGCTGCCCACTTTGCGGACGACCTGTCGAGCGCAAAAAAGAGGAGAGTTATTTTTTCCGCCTGAGCCGATACCAAGACCGCCTTATTGAATGGATCGAGCAGCACCCCGAGTTTATTCAGCCAGCCAGCCGAGCCAATGAGATGATCAACAATTTCCTGAAGCCTGGCCTAGAAGATTTGGCTGTCAGCCGAAGCAGCTTCGACTGGGGCATACAGGTTCCTTTTGATACAAAACATGTGATCTATGTATGGGTTGATGCGCTCTTTAACTATTTGACAGCCTTAGGCTATCCGAATGGCGGAGATATCACGGCAACGGATGCCAGTGATGCAGCACCCTGTGAGCTGTGGAAGCGATTCTGGCCAGCCCAAGTTCATCTTGTTGGTAAAGAAATCATCCGCTTCCATACGATCATTTGGCCAGCCATGCTGATGGCTCTAGATCTGCCACTCCCTAAGCAGGTCTATGGCCATGGTTGGCTCCTCTTCCGCAATATGAAGATGGGTAAGTCAACAGGCAATGTGGTGGATCCAGAGATCCTCTGTGCCCGTTATGGCGTAGATGCGATTCGCTACTTTCTGCTGAGAGACATTCCCTTTGGAGCGGATGGCAATTTCTCTAACGAGGCGTTGGTGGGCAGAATTAACAGTGACCTAGCCAATGATTTGGGCAATCTGCTCTCTCGTACGACGGCCATGATCCAAAAATATTTTGACGGGCAATTGCCCGATCAGGATAGACAGCCCCAAAGCGAAGTCGATCGCGATGTTTTGACACTGCTAGAAGGCCTTGAGGGGCGCGTAAGCCAAGAGCTAGACCGCCTGCAGTATAGTCAAGCACTCCATGAGATATGGGCTGCCATTGGACGCCTCAACAAATATATTGACGAAACAGAACCTTGGAAATTAGCCAAAGATCCTCAGCAAAAAGAGACGCTAGGCCGTGTTCTTTACTATTTGGGAGCTGGCCTCAGGGTCGTTGCGATATTGCTTCAGGCCTTTTTGCCTGCTAGCAGCCGCGCTATTTTTGAGGCCTTAGGGCTTGATTTAGCAGCAGAAGGCGAAGCTATCCAAGCTAAGCCTTGGGCAGATGCGAGAGACTTCTTTGCCTTTGAGCCCAAAGCACCCATCCAGGCGGCTAAGGCTCTATTTCCGCGCTTGGATCTGAAAGAAGAGTTGGAAGTGATGGCTGGCCACCTCGCAGCTGCTGAAGCTGGATCACAAGGGAAAGCTGAGGCGCCAAAAGCTCAGGCTGAGCCAGACACGAAGCCCCAAAAGAAGACCAATAAGCCTGCTGAAGCTGCCCCTCAAGAGGGACAAAGTTCAACAGAGGCAGAAAGAAAGCAGCATCTAGACGATGTTGACTATGATCACTTTGCTGCCCTAGAGCTCAGGGTTGGACGCATCCAACATGCCGAACGTGTCAAAGGGGCAGACCGCTTGCTGTGCTCCCAGGTTGAATTGGCTGGGGGAGAAATGCGCCAGGTCGTTTCAGGTATTGCCGAGGTCTATCAGCCCGAAGACATCATTGGCAAAAAGGTGCTTTATCTGGCTAACCTTAAACCTAGAAAAATACGGGGCGTTATTTCACATGGCATGCTCCTCTGTGCTGATGATCAGGACGGCCGGCCTTCACTCATTACGATCGAAGATGACGCCGTGTCGGCAGGCGCTGAGGTTGGCTAACAGGCCGTTAGG
>JAEZYR010000056.1 GCA_023442635.1 Bacillota bacterium
ATTTGGCTGACCTGGGTGTAGGGGTCATCTATCTAAACCCCATTTTTATGGCGCGAAGTAATCATCGCTATGACACGGCAGATTATTTGCGCATCGATCCAATCTTGGGTGATGAGGCTGATTTTGAGCGGCTCTGTTGTGCAGCCAAGGAACGCGGCATACGTATTATTCTTGACGGCGTTTTTTCTCACACAGGTGCAGATTCACTCTATTTCAATAAATATGGTCGCTTCCCCAATAAAGGAGCCTGGCAAGCCGCTCTGGGACGCAGTTATTCTCCTTATTTTGGTTGGTATGAGATCAGCTTGAAGCAAAATGAGATTCGCTACAGCAGCTGGTGGAACTTCCCTGAATTGCCTGCCGTACGAGAATATGACCTAAGCTATCGGGATTTTATATTGGGACCCAATGGAGTCGTGCGCTATTGGCTCCGAAAAGGTGCTTCAGGCTTTCGTCTAGATGTTTCAGATGAGCTCCCCGATTCTTTTTTGACAGAGCTTTATCAGGTGGTCAAAGAAGAAAACCCAGAGGCTATTGTGGTGGGTGAGGTTTGGGAAAATGCCAGCCACAAAATCAGCTACGGCCACTATCGGAATTTTCTTTTGGGCCAGAGCCATGATGGCGTCATGGGATATGTTTTTAGGGCGGCGGTCATTGATTTTTTCCGAGCCGAGATTGCAGCGGATCAGTTCCGCAACCAAATGGAAGCTATTCGTGAGGACTATCCTCCCTTTGCCTGGATTGCCAACATGAATTTGATTTCTTCCCACGATGTGCCTCGCTTTATCACAGCTGTAGCAGGAGCTGAAGACCCAGGTACCCGAGAAGCCCAACAGGCTCTGTTTTTGTCGGAAAAGGAAAGAGAGCGGGGAGAATGGTATCTCTGTTTGGCTAGTGCCCTGCAGATGGCATGGCCAGGTTGCCCGACGCTTTATTACGGTGATGAAGTGGGCATGGAAGGTTATCGTGATCCCTTCAATAGGCGTACCTTCCCATGGGAGAAACTGGGTTGTTCGCTGCATCAGCACTATCAGAAGGTCGGACAATTTCGGCAAGCGCACCCTGTCTTGGCTACAGGACATATTGAGTGGCTCTTGGCGACAGGGCGTATCATGGCATTCCGCCGCTATTACCAGGACGGCTTTGATGCCTTAGGTCATCCAGCTCCATCAGCGGAACAGGTTCTGTTTGTGCTCAATTTGAATCCACAGGCGGTGACCATTCGGCTTTTAGGTCGGACGTATAAGTTAGCAGCAGAATCTGCTTATTTTTGCTTGGGCGAAGGAGATACATGGCAAGAAGAGGCAGCCCTGCTCATCGCCAAATAAGAGCAGTCTGTCTAAGCCGCGAGGGATGGGCATATGATGCGCTGTTGCCTCAGGCCTTGTTCAGCTCAAAGCTAGGCAGAATCGCCTTAAGATTGTGCTTTGGACGGTGCCAAGGACCAAGTGGGGTAGATGGGTTGCCCAGATAGGTCTGTCAGAACTTGTCCTCGCTCGTCTGTTGCGGGGGATGGACCTAAATCCATAAATTGGGCTAAAAGCTGGAAAAGCAGGAAGAAAATAACCGAAATAATGGCGATGGCGATCACCAAAAATACAGCCGAAACCAGGCAGGAACGACCAAACAAGAAAGCCTGGCGCGTGCGTTGACGCCGCCGCTCTTTGGGGTCGAGATCATAACGCCGCAGTTTTTTTCCTTGAATAAAGGCGCCACACTGTCGGCAGACATTGCGATTTTCGTTTTCGGCACCACATTTAGGACAGATCATGTCAGCCTCCTTCAAGGTCATTTCCAAAGCGATTTGATCAGGGTCATCTTAGCATAGCGCTACATGATAAGATGAGAGGCGATTCATGCTATTTAGGATAGGACAGCTTCAGGAGGCAACATGTCAGTATTTCGTACGGCCGCGCTTAGATGGCTTTGTGAGCAACTGCAGATGGAAGAGATGGTTTTGGAGGGCATGCTCGAAACACCCCCATCTAGAGATCTAGGGGACTTAGCCTTTCCTTGCTTTCGACTCGCCAAAGAACTTCGCCAAGCACCAGCTCAGATTGCCAACCGTCTTGTGCTAGCTGCCAAAGAAACAGGTCTTCCTGAGGAGCTCGCCGATTGTTGGGCGGCAGGTCCTTATGTCAATTTTCGTTTTAAGGCTGGCCGATATTGTGCCAGCGTTATCCAGCAAACCCTAGAAGCTGGCCCTTGCTCGAGCTTAGCAGAGGGAAAGCGTGAACAGGCTCCTGTTTTGGTCGAGTATTCTTCCCCCAACATTGCTAAGCCCTTTCATATCGGACATGGTTTTGCCACGATTTTAGGTGAGTCGATTGCCCGCCTATATGCCTACAACGGTTATAAGGTCGAACGGCTCAATCACTTAGGCGACTATGGCACGCAGTTCGGCAAGCTGATTGTGGCATGGGAACGTTGGCGCGATGAAAAGGCCCTCCAAAAAGATCCCATCGCTGAGTTGACGCGCATTTACGTCCGCTTTCACCAAGAGGCAGAAAAAGATCCGAGCCTAGAGGATGAGGCGAGGCGCTGCTTCCGCGATCTGGAGCAAGGAGATGAGGCGGCTGTTCAATTGTGGACTTATTTCCGAGAATTGAGCCTCCAAGTCTTCTTGCAGCTCTACGAGCGTCTGGGCATTCATTTTGATAATTTGAATGGCGAGAGTTTCTACAGTCCCTTTATTCCTGAGCTGGTAGAAGAGCTCAAGAGCAAGCAACTGCTGGAAGAGAGTGATGGCGCCTGGGTCGTGAAACTCGACGAAGAGAATTTGCCACCTGCTCTGCTCCTGAAAAGTGACGGGAGTACCATTTACGCTTCTCGAGATATTGCTGCGGTTTTGTGGAGAGAAAAGCACTATCACTTCGCCAAGAATATCTATGTCGTGGGTTTGCCCCAGCAGCTGCATTTTCAACAGGTTTTTGCCGTACTCAAAAAGGCTGGATACGAAGCGGCCGAGCGCTGTGCCTATGTAGGCTTTGGTACGGTCAAGTTCAAAGACTCAGCCTTTTCAACCCGAACTGGCAATATCGTGAAGCTCGAAACGCTGTTGGATGAGAGTGTCTCGAAGACCAGAGCCATTATCGAAAAGAACCAGGCCGAGCGACAAGGTGATATGACAGCAGAAGAGATTGCGGAAATTGCTGAAAAAGTGGGCTGCGCTGCCGTGCAATTTCTCTATCTTAAGAGTGGGCGAGAAAGAGACATTCCTTTCTCCTGGGATGAGATGCTCGACTTTGAGGGAGATACAGCGCCCTACTTGCTATACACAAAAGCTCGTATTTCGTCTCTCTTGCGCAAGGCCGAAGGAGAAGGGGCTGCCAACTCAATTGAAGCTGACCTCGAGGCTCTTGGTGATGATTATGAGATGGAGCTATGTCAGCATCTCGAGCGTTTTGACGAAGTATGCCAAGCCGCCTGCAGACAGCATGAACCTTCGATGCTCTCGCGCTGGCTTTTGCAATTGGCACGCGCCTACAACCGTTTTTACGGCAATACGACGGTCTTAGGTACCGAAGACAAGGCTTTGAGAGCGGCAAGGCTGTGCTTATGTGAAGCCGTGGCCAGCCGACTCGAGAAGGGCTTGCAATTACTAGGTATTCGCACGGTTGAACGAATGTAAGGCCTGTTGCCCATGCTGCCTGATCTTGCCCAGCCTCGCTACCGTGTCTTAGAAGGGACGCCTTGTCCCTTGCTTGACCTGCCTTATGCACCTGTATCTTCAAGTGCACAAGCACAATTGCACCGAAAAACGAAGCGCTCAATCGAAAGAGATCCTGCAACAATAGCCGCCACGCTGGCGGAATATGCCAAGGCGCTCAGAAGCTTACAACAAGGCTGGTCTTTGCAATTTCTCTTGTCCGATTTGAATGGAGGACAGGCTGAGCTCTTGGCCAACGCTGAGCAAGCTAGATACCAAAGCCGACAGAATTTGGAGCAAATATTGGACGCCCTAAGCCCTCTCCTACAGGTTGAGGGCAAGGCGGATCTGGCTCAGCAAGTTGGGCGAATGGTTTTTATTCGAACCCAAAATTTGTTGTTGCTGCAACAAGAACAAGCCGAGGCATGGCGGGAAGATGAGCGTCAGCATCTTGAGGAACTCTTGAATTTTTTTCTGGGCGCTCAAAGAATGTTTGAGACGCTTTGGTCTAATTCAGAAGAAACTGCTTTATCACCGCGCATAAGCCTATCGCTTTCTGAAGCTTTGCTTCTAGCTGATCTGAATCCTGCTGATATGCGAGCCGAGCAGCAAAGACCCTACCTTTCTATTGTGCATCCCTTTTGGAGGGGAGAGAAAGAGGGCATCGAAACGCAAATTACCCAGCTTGAGCAAATTCGCCAGACACTGAGTCAACAACTCGGCTTTACCCAGCCCCAGGAACTGTCTAGAGCTAGACTAGAAGTGTATGGCTACGACAACAAACAAATCCAGCAGGCTTGGCAGGAGGTTGAGCGCTTTTTGGTGCCTTTGGGTACGGAGTTGCGGCGTTCTGCCAAACGTCAATTAAGCCAGCGGGCAGAAGCTCTATTTCAACCGAGTAGCTACTTGAGTAAGCCGATGGATATGCCATCGGCAGCACGTTGCACGCCTCTTCACTTTTTAGATGCGCTCATCGAGCGTTTGCCAAAAAGTCTTCAGCAGAATTGGCGGCAGCTCTCAACAGCAGGTTACCTAAAGGAGATTCTCGACCAGGAGCCAGATTTGGCGAAGGTTTATGACTTGCCAGAACAGGGCTTAGCGGCCTTGCTTGTCTATCCCGTGCATAGTCTTGACGATCTTATGCAGCAGATGGATGCTATGGGTGAGTGCCTGAGTCTTGTGGGTCTGCCTGCAGAGGAAACGGTGCTTTTCAGCCGTCAGCGCCTGATTGACCTTCGCTGGACGATACAAATCAGCTTTCGATTGTTGTTTTTACTGAGTTTGGCAGCCCCCCTGGCTGCTGAAAAGGATGAATTAGCTCGCCAGCGTCAAGCGGGTTGGTCTGAGATTTTCAAGGCTAATATCCAGGCTTTATTGCACGAGATCTTATTGGAAGTTGCTATCGATAAAATGCAGACAGCTCGCTTGGAGCGAGACAAAAGTGGCTATGAGAGCGAGGCTCTCTGGGACTTGCTATGCGCACGATTTTTGCCCAATGGTCTGGCTGAGAAAGAAGAGGAGCGCTTTTTATTAGCTTGGCCAGATTGGCAAACCCTCTATCGCAGCACCCTTTTGCCTGCTTCCAGCTGGCCCCGGGTGGCTGCTCTGATGACGGCCTTGTATATGGCGCTACAGGCTTGTCAGAGTCAGCAGGCCTTGGAGTCGACCTGGCAACAGTGGATGTTGCTAGCAGCAATGGGGCAAAAAGAGCGCTATTTTTTGACCCTGCAGCAGCTTGGCTTGCCAGATCCTTTTTCGAAGACGATGCTGCGTCGATTAGCCTATCGCCTAGCAAGAGAATTAGATCTATGAGGCTTCTCCTAGATAGGGAGGCTTAGCGAAAAAATGAGAGGACTTCGTAGGAGCCGTGCGTAAACAAGGCAAGATGAGAGCCAAGCATAAAGCCACAAGGCATAGCCTTCCCAGCCAGGCCAAGATGGTGGAGGGCTACACCTTTGATGAACAAGGCATACCTCACTTGTTTTGGGAGCGCTTTGAGCGCTTGATGGCACAAGAAGCCTGGCCTGATGCTGTCGAAGCTTATCGAGAAAGTTTGAGCAAGGCGCCAAATTCGACCGTACGTGTAAATCCTCTGCGCTTATCAGACGAAAAGGAACTGAATGACTACCTAAGGCAGGGCGACACTAGCGAGCAGCTACTGGAGCCTTGGGAGAATTGGCTGCAAGTTCCATGGTGCGCTCGGGCTCGCTATGTGCCTCAAAAGATGCAGCCAGGTCGAAGCTTGGCTATGGATTTGGGCATCATTTATCAGCAGGAAGCTTCCGCTCTCTTGCCAGCGGAGTTAGCGCAAATCAGACCTGGAGAAAAGGTGATCGATCTCTGCGCTGCCCCAGGGGGCAAGGCACTTCGGGCGGCTGGCGATTTGCGAGGAGAAGGCCTTTTGC
>JAEZYR010000137.1 GCA_023442635.1 Bacillota bacterium
ACTATCTGAGAGTGGCTACCGTCAGAATGAGCGGCGAGATGTCGTCGACCAGGTTGCAGCTGAGATTATTCTTCAGGACTTTTTGGATCGCCGACGCAAAACCGATGGCTCAGAGCGCAAGGCTTAGCGTGGTATAATTTCCGCCATGAAGCTCGGGACGTCTTGACGTTTCTAGGGCTCAGATAGAGGAGGCAGTCATGCTTGATTTTGAATTTTATCTACCCTTTTTGGCAGCTAGCGATGAGACCAGCCAGGAGGCGGATTATGAGCTAGAGATGGGCGAGGAGGATGAGTTGGTCACCGTTGTCTCGCTCGAGGATCAGGATACGGGAGAGACCTTCGATTTCGCACTCGTCGACGAGTTTGAGTTTGAGGGGCAACAGTACGCTGTTTTGGTCGAGATGGATCCCGAAGACGAGAATGAGGTTTCAGCTGTCATTATGCAGGAAACCCAGATCTCTGAGGATGCAGTCGGCTATGCCAGCATAGATGACGATCGCTACGACGCTGTTGCGAACTACTACATGGAGCTCTGCGAGGCTGACGAAGACGAGATTGAACTCGAGGATGAGGATAGCGAAGCCTAAGTATCGCTGAACACGGAGTTTGATAGTCACAGAATATGTGGGGATCAAGAGAAGACCTGGAGCAAACAGCTGTAGCTGAGGATGTGCTATATGTCCATCGTGACGAGGCACTTCTGGTGCTAGAAGATTTGGACAATGGGCAGGAATATTATCTGGCTCAAATTGACCAGTTTTCTTGGCAGGAACATGTCTACGTGGCCTTGCGAGCCTATGAGCCAGACGATGGAGCCCATCGATCGCCTGAGTTTGTCTTGATGCGTTATGAGGAGACTCAGAGCGGTGAGCAACTTTACCAGTCGATCCGTGACCCGAAAGAACTTCAAGCCGTTTTCAATGTGTTTTTTGAGCGCTACTTGGAACAACTTTGAACAGCGTGTTTTTCAGTAAAAAAGTTGCTGCGTTTCGTCGATGCGGCAACTTTCTTTATATAGCTAAAACACATGAGGGGAGTACTTATGTCAGAGGAAAATCAGAAGCTGTGCGGCGAGAGCCTATTGTCGGCCACTTTGCCCCAAAGCAGCAAAGCAGGGCAGCCTGCCACAACGCTTGCTAATCCTGGCTTTATCACCGCCGAAGAGTCAGGCAAAACAGGCTTCGTAGCCGATCTACAGCAAGAGCAGAATCCTGCCTTACAGGCTAAGGTCGCGCCTTGTCAGGCTTATTCGACAGCGGGAGCCTCGCTAGGGCCACTCCCCGCTAACTATCGCCAGCCCAAGCGCTGGCCAAGTGGGCGCCTGCGCTTTAGTTGGACAGGCATCCTGATTATTTTGGCTGCTATGTTTGCCCATGTCTTTATCCAAAGCACGGTCTTTACAACAGCGGCACTCTATCAGGCCATCCGTCATGGGGCAGAACTGACCCAGGGAAGGGATATGGCGGAGACTGCACAGCAATATTTGATGCAAATGGATCAGACGCCGTGGCTTTGCCTGACCTCGCTCATATCGATTGCCTTTTATTTGCTCCTTATCTGGCTTTTCGGCCGGCGCGCTCTCGCTTTTCGTCCAGAACTTTATCCGAGGAACCTGCAAGGCTATCGTCAGGCCTCAAAGGACCAAGCAGACTTGGCCTATGTTTTGCATCAAAAGCCCAGGCCATGGCATCTCCTGATTGTGGTGGTGACCCTAGGTGCCATGGGTATGGCACAGTTGGTCATGATCGGACTGGATTTCTGGGGGCATTACTCGGATAACATCAAGGGCTACTTGGACGACTATGCCCAGATGTCTGAAATGTTCACCACAGGGCATTTCTTGATTCGGAATTTGGCGGTCGTGCTCTTGGTACCTATTGCTGAAGAACTGCTTTTCCGCGGCATTATTTGTGCGGAATTGCGACGCTTTTTGCCAGATGGTTGGGTCATTTTTATCACGGGCGCGCTTTTCGCTCTTTTCCATATGAACGTGGTGCAGTCTAGCTATGTGTTCTTTGCGGGTCTGGCGATTACAGCTGTCTATATTTGGACACGCTCGATTTACCTATCGATTTTTATGCACATGTTTTACAACTTTATGGGCTCAAGCTGGCAATTGCTCTTCCAAGATAACAGTTTGGTACAAGCTATCACCGTTATAATCGAATTGCTGGCCATCCCAGCTGGCATCGTGATTTTGGTGGGACTTTATATGCACTATCGCCCCAGCCAGGACAAGATGTTGCGAGCTTTGCAGGCTAGGGTAGGGGCGCTTGGACAGGCTCCATATGGGCGAGGATGAGCGCAAAAGCCACCCTGCGAGCGAAGAGGCTATAAGTCTGACAGCCAGATAGGCATCGGATCAGAAAACAAAATATAGATCAGAAAGCAAAGCCAAAGGAGTGACGAGATGTCGAAAGTCAGATTAGGAATCATCGGTTTTGGCAACATGGGCTCGGGTCATTTTTACATGATCTCTAGAGGTCAGAGTCCTGAGATTGAGTTGACGGCCATCGCTGATCGCAAGGAAGATCGCCGCCAAGAAGCCGAAAAGCTTACCCGTGAGGCAGGCATGCAGGTCGCGATTTTTGAGGAAGGTTTGGATCTCATCAAGTCTGACAGCTGCGACGCGGTTTTGATCGCTACCCCTCATTACCAGCACCCAGAATTGGCACTTGATGCTTTTGACCACAACAAGCATGTCATGGTAGAAAAGCCAGCTGGCGTCTTTACCAAGGCTGTGCGAGAGATGAACGAAAGAGCCAAGAAAAGCGACAAGGTCTTTGGTATGATGTTCAATCAGCGCACCAACCCGATGTACAAGCGCATGCGCCAGATCGTCAAGAGCGGAGAGCTTGGTGCTTTGCGTCGTGTCAATTGGATCATTACGGATTGGTATCGCACCCAATCTTATTACGACAGTGGTAGCTGG
>JAEZYR010000043.1 GCA_023442635.1 Bacillota bacterium
GGTCAAAACTTCATGTTCTCGCGCCGCTGCCGCTTGGCAAAAAGCCTTTGAAAGGGGGTGTTTTGACATGCGCGCAACTCGCTCTGCCCAGTCCCAAAAACAGCTTTCGGACACGTCTTCGGCTAGATCAAGGCTTTGCAAGTGCATGCGCCCTTCGGTCAAGGTTCCCGTCTTATCCAAGAAAACAGTCTTGACCTGGGCCAAACGTTCTAGATATTGGCTGCCCTTGATCAGCATGCCCCCTCTAGCCGCCCGACCGACGCCTGCAAAGTACGTGAGCGGAACGGAAATGACAAAGGCGCAGGGGCAAGAAATAACAAGGAAACTTAGGCCGCGATAGATCCAACTGCGCCAAGTCCCCAGTCCCAATAAGGGCGGAAGCAAACTGACGGCGAGCGCCAGAACCACAACTATGGGCGTGTAAACTTTGGCAAAACGCGTAACCAGGCGTTCCACGCTGCTTTTGCGCGCACTCGCCGAACGCACCAGATGCAAGATGCGCTGCATGTTGGATTGAGACTCAGGCTGCAAAACTTCTAGCTCCAAACGCCCTGCTCCATTGACCATGCCGCCCGACAAGAGGTCACCCTCCCCACAAGCCTGGGGCAAAGATTCGCCTGTGATGGCCGAAGCATCGACACTCGACGAGCCTTTGAGGATCCTGGCATCTAAGGCCAGACGCTCACCTGCCAAAAGCAGGATGCGCTCTCCCACTTGTACCTCTGCTGGTGCTGCCTCTACCCACTGACCTTGGCGCCAGACTCGGACACGCTCTGGCATCGCTTGTAGGAGCTGTTGCACGGCCTTTTGGGCTTGCTGCATGGCTCTTTCTTCAAAAAGGCAGCCCACCTGGTAGAAGAGCATCACCGCGGCCGCCTCTGCCCAAGCATCAATTAAGAAGGCGCCCAAACAGGCCAGGCTTATCAGCACGTGCTCATCAAAGCCCTTCCCTTGGCGCAAAACGCGAGCGGCCTTGGCCAGGGTCTCAAGACCCACAAGCAAGAAGGCCAGCCCCTCAGCTCCATAGCGCACCGTGTTTTGGGGAAGAAAGAAGGCCAAAACGAGCAGGGCCGCCGCCAAAAACAAGCGCAGGTACAAATAGCACTTCTGCCGTGCGAGGGCTGCATCTAAGCAAGCGTCTGTGTCCTCGGCTAGCGTACTGAGTGCTGCCTCGCTCACTTCCCCCTCTGCCTCGCTGCAGGTCGTTGTTCCTGTGCCGCTGCAAGTCGTTTCTCCAGTGCCGCTGCAAGTCGTTTCTCCAGTGCCGCAGCAAGTCGTTTCTCCTGTGCCGCAGCAAGTCGTTTCTCCTGTGCTGCTGCAGCTTGCTTCTTCTGTGCAGCTACAGGTCGTCTTTTGGAGGCCGAAGAAGAGGGCGATCTCCTGGCCGAAGGCTAGAGCGCCTGATGTCTTTTTTCGCATAAGCTTAACCTCACTTAATTTTCTGAAAAATGTTCGATCACTTGGTCGATGATGTGTTGGACTTGGTGGTCGGCCAAGGCATAAAAGATATGCCGCCCCTCTCGGCGATAGCGCAGTACGCGGGATTGGCGCAGAAGGCGAAGCTGGTGTGAAATCGCACTGCCTGCTCGTCTGGCACCTCATCTCTTGGATATATGAGCATTTGATCCTAGTATAAACGCAAAAATATCTCCCCGACAAGGGGAGTCTTCGCCAAGTCACCTGCCTAAAGGAGAGTCACGCCTCATGCCCTGGCTGCTTTTCCCCTTCTGCCCTACGAGCCGCCTTCTCGGCTAGCAGCACCCGTAGCGTCTCGCGGTGCTCAGCTTCAAGTTCTCGAGCCAAGTCCACAAAACGCCAATGTTGGTTATAGGGCGTGAGCAGGGCCTTCAAAAAATAGCGGTTCAAGCCTGCTTGCCGTTGGGCATCCAAGATACCCTGTATGCGGCTTTGTTGCTCAACAGTTGACAAATTAGGCTGTGGCAAAAACAAAATAAAGCCCCATTGCTCAGCCAAGCCCCAGCGACTTTGTCCGTCTTGCTCAGAAGCCTGCCCCAGGTGTTCAGGAAAACGCTGACTTTCTGGTCCTGCTAGCTGCTCGGCCAAGCCCTGTTGCGCCTCCGCAAGATCACAGAATCCAACCAGTACAGAAGCTGGCATCTGCAGGTCTTCATCGGTGAGCTGACGGTAAGCAATGCCCCCTGCCTCTAACTCAGTAAGCATGCGCTGACTAACTGCGCGATCAGCTGGTGGGTAATAAAGCAAATCCAAGCTTGCTGGCATGATCTTTTCCCTCCTCAAACGATCTCCTCAAAGATATAGCCCATTTTAGCGAGCCTTTCTCTTATCCCCGTTGCCGAAAGCCTCTTTTGCCTTTATGTGCCCTTTCTTCGGGGGCTCTGGCAGTTTCCCTATGCTAGAATGCAGGCAGCTTTCTCATCCGCGAGGTTCCCATGCTCCTATCCGTCATCATTCCCTTTTATAACGAAGAAAAACAAGTCACTCAGACACTCGCTGCCGTCCAGGACGTCCTTTTGCAGGAGCAGCGCAAAAGTCCAGACTTTGACTACGAACTTCTCCTGATTGATGACGGCTCTCAGGATCAGACATGGGCGCGGCTGACCGAAGCAGCCCAGCTCAACCCCCGTCTGCGTCTTTTTTCTTTTTCGCGCAACTTTGGCAAAGAAGCCGCCCTCTGTGCTGGCCTGGATCATGCAGCTGGCGATTGCTGCATCGTCATGGATGGCGACCTGCAGTTTCCACCGCGTTACATCCCCCAAATGCTCGATCTTTGGCGTCAGGGCTACGAAATTGTCGATGGTGTCAAACGTGAGCGCCAAAAAGAGAAGGGTCTGGCTCGTCTGGCCGCCCAGAGTTTCTATCGCATCTTTCGGGCCACTTCAGGCTATGAGCTGCAGAACGCCTCAGACTTCAAGCTGCTCGACCGCCGAGTGGTCAATGCTTGGCGGAGCTTCGGCGAGCGCGACAGTTTTTTCCGAGGCTTGTCGGCCTGGCTGGGCTTTCGCCGTACCGAGATGCCCTTTGAGGTAGCCGAAAGGCAAAGCGGCGAGAGCAAGTGGCATTTGCGCAGCTTGTGGCGCCTCTCTGTCAACGCGATCTGGGGCTTTTCTTCCGCTCCGCTGGCCATTATCGCTTGGCTAGGCGCAGCTTTTTGGGGCTTTGCCCTCCTTCTGGGCCTTGAAACCCTGATCATGAAGTTTGTGGGCAATGCCGAGTCGGGCTTTACGACCGTCATCTTGCTCTTGCTCATCTTGGGCGGTACGCTCATGATCTCCCTAGCTCTCCTAGGTGCCTATATCGCTAGGATCTATACAGAAAGCAAAGGCCGCCCCCGCTATCTCATCTCCAGAACCGAAAAGGGCGCCACCTTACTGACGCCGCCTATCCCAGGCCTAGCACAATGGACGAGGGGCGAGGATGCCGCCAGAAAGGCTAATTCGCCTGTCACCTTCGCCCAAGTGGGAAGCCGTCCGCAAGACGCTTTTGCCGAACGCCGTGTTTTTTTCGACTATACAGCGCAGCCAGAGCAAGAAGTCGTGGAAACCTGGCTAGATCGGGGCAAGTGGCGTGTCGAGCGCATTGTGTCTACAGGCCAAACCACAGATTGGCAAGAGCAGGATGAAGAGGAATGGGTTCTACTCTTGGAGGGCGAGGCCCGTCTCTGCCTGGATCGCAAGGATCAGCTAGAAGAAATCCACCTCCAAAAGGGCGAGAGCTTCCTAATCCCAGCTGGCCTTCGCCACCGCGTCACGGCCACCAGCAATCCGACTCTGTGGCTGGCCGTTTTTGGCCCATCACAGCTCAGTTGAGGCCAAAAGCCCCAGTCAGCTATGGTCAGCTATCAGTCGCAAAGCAGGGCGCGATAATCGTCAGCCTTCGTGAAGATGCGCCGACCATGTTTCTTGCGGCCGTGATAGTCGCTACCTATCGTCCGCAACAAGCCTAGTTCCTTACCCAAAGCGGACAATTCGTGCATCTGCCTGGCTGTGGCATCGCCGTGCACGACTTCTATGCCTTCTAGGCCGTGATCCATATAGCGCTTGATGCGTTTGGCCAGTTTGTCGCCTTCTTCGCCACACCAACCATAATTGGCTGGATGCGCCAAAACGGCTACGCCTCCACCCTGGTGCACCAGCTCAATCGTCGGCTCAAGCTCGGCCAGTTGTCGGGGCAAGTACGCGGGCTTTCCCTCGCCTAAGAGCTGCTCAAAAGCACTGGGCACATCAGGCAGATAGCCCCTTTGTACCAGTAGCATCGCGATATGCGGACGCCCGATGACCCCATCGCCCACAGCCAGGAGGTCAGCATAGGGGGTGTTGTAGCCCATCGCTTGCAAGCGCTCACAAATGGCCTTGTTTCTTTCGGCTCGGCTCTGTTGTTGGGCGAGCAAAAAATCGTCTAGGCATCTAGCTCCACCATTGGGAAAGTAGGCCAACAGGTGGATTTCTTGCCCCTCTTCCTGCGTGCTGAGCTCAACGGCTGGAACCAGGCTAGGCAGATTGTCCTGAATGGTCATCAGTTTGCTGAGAATCACCGTGACATCTCGGACGCCTCGCATGCTGTCATGGTCGGCTAGGGCAAAGCCCTTCAACTCTGCCTGAACCACACGGTGCAAGATCTGAGAAGGCACTTCTAAACCGTCAGAAGCACTACTGTGTATGTGAAGATCGCAGGGGCCAGAAGCAATCAATTCGGCCATCGCTGCCTTGGCACCAGAATGGCTGGCCGTCGCCTGTAACTTGGCCGCCACGCCGCGACCCAAGTCTCGGCTCAGCTTATTCTCGCCAGCTGGCGAGCGGACGTGAATGCTCTCGTCAATATAAGGGCTGTCCTTGGGTAGGCTCTGAGGCTGCTGCCGTTCTAGATTCTGCTCTTGCATGTCGTAGCTCCCCTAAATTCACAAGACACGAGCCAGCACTCCTGTGCTAGACCGTGCCTTGTGTCATTTTACTGCATGTCAGAGTCGCTTATAGCGGCACGTTTCAGGTCTGCTGATTGATGAAGAGCG
>JAEZYR010000041.1 GCA_023442635.1 Bacillota bacterium
CTGACAGGTCTCTGACAGGTCTCTGACAGGTCTCTGGCAGATCCCTGACTGGTTCCTGACAAGACCCTGACACAGGCTAGGTCAGCGCCGCTTCAAACTGCGCAAAGTCATGCGCTTCTAATTCAACTGCAGATTGGCATTTGAGAAAAGTCACGCCAGGCTAAGCCAATACATACACACGGCTCAGCTCATACTCATATGCTGCGCGTATCAGGACAGGTAGAGGTAGCGCCCTGGCGGCCGATAGACAGCCTGAACATTGAGCTGGCCATCCTCGCGAAAGGACCAATCATCCAAGCGATTGACACGGATGCGATCCCCAACAGAATTGATGACCAGATTAGAACCATAATAGATGCCAATATGCACATCGACCCGATCACTTCCTGGATCGGAGAAAATGATAAGGTCGCCGCTTTCCCAGCTATCTGGATTCTGGGCATCTCGCTCGTAGTCGGGGTGTAGTTGGCGGTACCAGCGGTGAATGGTTGCCACATGATCGGACATGCGGACATTTAGGCTATAGTCGATAACCGATTTGACAAAGGCCGAACAGTCAGCCCCATACTTAAAGCCATAATGGAAGTCATCCTTCCCTACTTCTCGATAGTGATCAAGGGAATAAAGAAGATCTAAGTAATTCTGCGTGTAGATGGTCTTGGGTGCCCAATAGGTTGGGCCTCCGACGGCGGTGACTTTGGGTGGATAGACATAGGGCACGCCGAGCAAATACATAGCATTCAAAATAATTTTGAAGCGCTCGGCTGGCGTGACGAGGATGTCGCCAAACTGCTGTGTCGCATCCGTGGGGTAGCGTTGAGGCTTAAAGCCTTCTGGGCGGAAACTTGAGAAATCAAAGGGTGTGGACGCATAGTTATCTAGCTGAAAATCTGGCAGCAAAAAGCGGCCATCGTCTTGCACAAATTGATTGGGATCTGTCTTCGGATCGATGAGCTTAAGGCCGTTAGACGAAGGCGCTTCAGTTTCGCTCTCAGAAGGTGCTGGCGCGCTAGAACTCGTGACAAGATTGGCATCAGGGGCTGTCGTTGTGGCTGAGGCGGACAGATCTAGGTCCGTTGCCGAGCGCGTTGTCGTGCTGCTGGTAATAGCTGCACTCAAATTAGGTGCGAGTGGCTCACTGACACTTTCCTCTCCTATCTGGAGCGTATCAGCTTCCGCCCCAGAGCCTCCTCGAATCTGACAGCTGCTCAAAAAAATCAGGCTGCCAGCGAGCAAAAAGGCGCCAGCGCGGCTAAGCTGTTCCCGGCTGGCAAGTCGCCTTGCCGAAGCTCGTGACACGCTTTCTTGCTTCCCTTCAAACTCTGGCTTCTTCACTTGCAAGCTCCTTTAGTTCTATGTTTCAAGTTACGACGATGTTCTTAATGGCTTACGCCTCACTAATTGGCCGTCCAGACCGTCCATCATCAATCTAGCATCAGTTTTACCGCACCACGCCGCAGGCGATGAGGATAATCAGCAGAGCGGCTAAGGCCAAGCGATAGTAGGCAAAAACGGCCAAGCGATGGCGGCGCAAGAAACTCAAGAAAGCCCGTACCACGAGTAAGGCAACCAGGAAGGACACAACAAAGCCCAAAATCAAACCAGCGACTTGGGCCAGCGTGATTTGCTGATAGTCAAAGTGCACGAGTTTGAGTGTCGAGGCTCCAAACATAACAGGTATAGCCAAGAAAAAGGAGAAGTCAGCCGCTAGATCCGTACGAAAGCCAGCGAGCCAGCCTCCCATAATGGTCGAGGCTGAACGTGAAAAGCCTGGCCAAAGTGCTAGGCACTGCATGCAGCCCACAATAAAGGCTTCTTTGGGGCGGATCTCATCCAGATCATATTTGGGCTCTGCACTTTGCTGGGGCAATCGGCGCTGTAGGTAGGCCTTTTCGAAGAGCAAAAGGAGGATAGCTCCTACAACTAAAGCTGCACAAACCGTTGGCAGTGAAAAAAGGTACTGATCCAAATCTAATTTCTCCCAGGCCAGGCCTAGAACTAGGGCTGGCAGGGTAGCTAAAAACCAATTCAACAAAAAGCGCCAGCCTCTTTTTTCTTTGCGAAGGCAGGCGCCAAGGCGATCGCTCAGACGCGGCCAAAAAAGGATGAGGACAGCTAAAATGGCCCCCAGCTGTATGACCACATTGAACATCTTCATAAAATCATCGTCGGGTAAGCCAATGACATCCTGGGTGATGATCAAATGCCCCGTTGAGGACACGGGCAAAAATTCAGTTATGCCCTCTACAATGCCCATGATGATGGTTTTGAATAAAAAAATGAGTTCAGCCACGGAACGCTCTCCACTTCTGCACTTTTTGATATGTCATACGCTCTCACCCTTGCCAACAAAAAGCAGGTCACAGTCAGATACTGCTGCTCCGTTTTGGGCAGCTACGGTAAGGCGAAGTCTCTTTATTTTAGAATATTGTTCGCAAGATGAGCAAGCAGGGCAGGCCGCCAGGCCTCCTTCCCCCCTGTCCAAATGGGCAAAGCTCGGCTTGCAGAGCTCAAGCCCTCTTCGCCTAAATGTCTATCACTAGGCCAAATCCCCAAATCGCCCCGAGCCCAGGCCTGGAGTAATGCCTCCGTTGCCTCAGCCCTTTTTCGTCCTGCTGGCAAGCCCAGCTTCTGGTAGTCCGCCTCAGCTAGTGGCAAGTCTTTGCGTCGAAGCATAGCCTCTTCTCTAGCAGCTAAGGCTTCGGCAGTGATGAGCTGCTGCAAAGTTGCTTGAAAACGGAGGCTTTTTTCATCGCGGGCATCCCTGGCCAGACTCCAGGCCAACCAAGCCTTCAAAACTTGGCACAAAAGACGCCGCTCTTCGGGCTTCAGCGTGTCTTCGTGTCCTCGCTTTGGCAATTGCCATTGCCGCCACTGAAAAAGGGCACGAGCTAGACCCATATCTGCCTGAGCGTCTTGCACTTGCTTATGAGTTAAGGTCGGCAGTGCCAGCGATTCAAAAGGCAAGTGACAGAGCAAGTTATATATGTATTGCTGCTGTTTTTTCTGTCCTCGACCATGGCCCTGTTCACGCCAAAGGCGCGCCAAGGCCTCTTCTCTCGCCCTATTTTCTCCCAGGCAGCTAGCTTCAGCAGCATTCAAAGCTCGTAAAAGCACGAGCAATTCATGGCCACTGGCGCGCAGCTCGTCCTCAAAAAATGGCCTTTCTGGCATATCTAGAGGACGTGCCTGAAGGCCAAGGCTTTGCAAGTACGCTACATAAGCTGGCCAAAGCCAGAACCAGCACGACCCCGCCTCATTCCACACGCGAGAAAAGGCCTCCCCTTGCAAGATACCCTGGCGTTCTTCCGCCAGTCGTTCTTGCGACAAGGTGTTTGCCTCCGCCATCACCTCGGGTAAGGCCTCGGCCAAACTTGGCTCTAAGTCCAGATTGAGTTTGGCTTGAAAGCGCAAGCAGCGCCAACAGCGCAGGGGGTCCTCCTGCAATCGCTGTCGACATTCACCGATAGCGGCCAAACGCCCTGCCGCCAAGTCCTTCAAGCCACCGAAGGGATCTCGCAGACCTGTCTGGGGAGCATAGGCTAAGGCGTTCACCGTAAAGTCCCGCCGTTTTAGGTCTTTTAGGAGATCGCGCGTAAAAGAGAGTTGCGTCGGATGGCGCTGATCTTGGTAGCCTCCCTCTTCACGCAGGGTCGTGATCTCAAGTCGAAGCCTAGGATAGTTCGGATGCACAAAAAGAGCACTCCCTAAGTCTTGGGCGACAGCTGTCCTCGCTTGTCGCTGCCATCCCAATTCTTGCAGCTGCTCTTCATGCCAAGCTGGACTGCCCGTACTGGCCAGATCATAGTCCTGACTTTCCCAGCCCAGAAAGGCGTCTCTCAGGGCTCCACCAACTAGCCAGGCCTGCTCTCCCCTATCCCAGATAAAATTGAGTAGTTCCCCTACAACTGGGTGTAAGTGGGTCAGAGCCTCATCTAGCTCCAAGATCTTTTGTGCCATCCAGACACGCTCTCCTCAAATGAAAACGTGGTCTTGGTCTCAAAGACCTCGACCACGTTCAGATTTCCATGCGCGAAATCAATCGCTAAGCCGATCCCAAAAGCAAACTCAAAGTTCGAGCATAGCTCGGATGGCTTCCTTGGACTTAGCTCCTACTGATTTCTGAACAACCTCGCCCTTGCGGATAACAATCAGGGTTGGGATGCTCATAACGCCATATTTGGAGGCCAACTCAGGCTGCTCATCGACATTCACCTTGCCGACGATGGCCTGCCCCTCGAGTTCCTCGCCCAGCTCATCGACAAGTGGTGACACCATACGGCAAGGGCCGCACCAAGGTGCCCAAAAGTCCACCAAAACGGGCAATTCTGCCTGATTGACCAATGTCTCAAAATTATCTTTCGTCAGTGTTTCAACAGCCATTTCTTCCTCCTCAAGGATAGGTTGTATCCTACCCTACCTGTATTGTCCTCCAGTATAGTTCCTATACCCACAACATCAGTAACATCCGCAACTATTGAGCGACATTAGCCATTTTTGCCCTCTATCTTTGCCTAGAAGTCCAATGTAGCTTGATAACTCAAGGTTGTGTGCTCTGCTTAGCGGCTACTTCGCTCGGTGTTGTTTTGGAGCTCTCTTGCTCCTCTCGCAAGCGTCTTTGCTGGTTTTCCTGGCGATTTTGCTGCACTGTGATGGATGGGTTGCGGTAGCCAAAGTCGACCATCTCCTGGCTATCATGAAAGCGCCCATTGCCAGAGGGGCCTAAATAAAGGCGGAAGCCCGAGTCACCATTGCTTTCTGTCTTAATGCGCGGATGGCGAATTTCAAACTGAAAATGTGCTAGACCCGTATTGGGATCGACGCGACAGCTCCCTAATTGACTCCCAGAGTGAACCGTCTGGCCTCGGAAAACCCGCAAATTCTCAAGGCCTATATACACGGAGTAGACCATATTGACTTCTTCACTTGCCAGATCAAAGCGGCGCGTTTGCTCAAAGCGATAAACGCCAATGCTCGGGGACTCGTAGACGTCGACTGCCGAAGGTCCTGTCT
>JAEZYR010000100.1 GCA_023442635.1 Bacillota bacterium
GGCGCGAGCAATGACATCAGGATGTATGCCAGCCAAACGGGCTACTTCTACACCAAAGCTATCATCTGTTCCACCGCGCTCAATTTTGCGCAAAAAACTGACTTGGCCATTTTCTTGCTTAACTGTCGAGTGATAATTGACTAAGCCTGGCACCCTACCCTCTAGATCCGTCAACTCGTGAAAATGAGTCGCAAAAAGCGTGCGACCGCCATGCGTTGTAGGATCAGCCAAGCATTCAATAACCGCCCAAGCTATCGCCAAACCATCCCAAGTTGATGTGCCTCGACCAATTTCATCTAATAGAACAAGCGAGCGCTCAGTGGCTTCGTCAAGAATTCGGGCCGTTTCCTGCATTTCAATCATAAAGGTAGACTGGCCAGCGCCCAAATCATCACTAGCCCCTATGCGTGTAAAGATGCGATCTACCAGACCCAGGCGACAAGATTCAGCGGGAACAAAAGAACCGATCTGAGCCAAAATGCTAATGAGTGCACACTGGCGCATAAAAGTCGATTTGCCAGCCATATTCGGTCCTGTAATGACCATGAGCCGATCAGATCGAGCGTCCAGATGGCAGTCGTTGGCAATAAAGCGCTCGCTTCTTAGCAAGCGTTCAACAACAGGATGCCGACCACCTTGAATAGAAAGAATGGGCTCTTCGCTGAGTTCAGGACAAACATAGCTCTCTTTTTCTGCTTGCTCGGCAAAGGCTAAATAAACATCTAACTCCGCCAAGACAGCGGCCGTTTTTTGGACTCTAGCACTTGCTTGTTGGATCTCACTTCTTAATTCGCAAAAAATCTCGTACTCCAAATCAACAAGGCGTTGCCTAGCACCTAAAATGGATTGCTCGAGCTCCTTAAGTTCGGGCAGGAAAAAGCGTTCGCTGTTGCTCAAGGTCTGACGGCGCTGGTAATGATCAGGCACAAGATCAAGCTGTCCTCTGCTGACTTCTAGATAATAACCAAATACCCGATTATAGCCGAGCTTAAGGTTGCGTATACCTGTTGTCTCTCGTTCTCTTTCGAGGAGGGCTTGTAGGTGACTTTGGCCATCTTCACTCAAAGCACGCAGCCGATCGACTTCATCATGATAGCCTGCCGCGATAATTCCCCCCTCTTTTAGGGTTGCTGGCGCTTCAGGATTTAGAGCCTTTTTGAGTAGCGCCTCTAAGTCTTCTAACAAATCTAAACGCTGCAGGAGGTCTAGGAGTTCTGAACTGGCTTGCTTCTCGTACAAAGCTAGCAGACTCTGCTGCACAGCTGGCAAAAAAGCAAGAGAATCCCCTAAATTGATGAGATCTTGAGGGTTGACTCGTCCAAGAGATACCCGAGCTGCTAAGCGCTCAATATCCCTAATGGCAGCCAAACGCTGAATAAGTTGCTGGCGTTCAATATAAGCTGAGAGAAAAGACCGTACCATGGCCTGCCGCCAATGGATATCGTGGATATTGAGCAAAGGGCGCTCCATCCATTGCCTCAAAAGCCTCGAACCCATCGCTGTTTGGCAGCGATCAATGGCCCAGATTAAGCTACCACGTCGTTGTCGATCCCTTATGGTTTCGAATAATTCGAGATTGCGCCGGGCTGTTGGGTCTAACTGCATGACATCCTCTGTCTTGAGGATGGATAAGCGATGGAGATGACCTGGAACACTTCCCTGTGTTTGCTCAAGGTAACTCAAAAGAGCGCTCACAGCTTCAGGCCACAAGCGAACAGCCTCTTCTTCGTTCTGCCAATAGCGCTTCCAAGCTTGCGTCTCGAAGCAGGCATCCGCACACAATCTGAGCGGCAATCCTAAATCCTGGGATAGGCGTTCGCCCAGTGCTGATTGGCAAAAGCTTTGATTGCCTATGATCTCAGCTGGTTGCCAATTGAGGATGAGATCTTTGGCCTTAGCTGCCACATTGCCCGTATAGGCTGACGCAGCTTCAAAAGCTCCCGTACTCACATCTACAGCAGCTAAGCCATAGTAAGCGCCTTGCTGGTAGACGGCTACGACATAATGATGGCGTCGCTCATCTAGAAGTTTCTGGTCTGTGGTCGTTCCTGGTGTGACAACCTGCACCACGGCACGAGGCACGAGACCCTTCACAGTTGCTGGGTCTGCCATTTGTTCACAGATCGCTACACGGAATTGTTGCTCCATTAAACGCGCCAAATACGCATCCGCTGCATGATAAGGCACACCACACATGGGCGCTCGCTCACTTAGGCCGCAATCTCGACTGGTTAGAGCGATATCGAGCGCACGTGAAGCCGTGATCGCATCGTCAAAAAAAAGTTCGTAAAAATCGCCCAGACGAAAAAAGAGCAGATAGTCAGGCCAAGCTTGCTTGATCTCTAAGTATTGCCGCATCATAGGCGACAGTTTTTCGATTGGAATCTCATCTAAACGCAAGCTCATGGTAGATCTACCCCATTTTAATCGCTTTGCAGATTCTTGAAATCAAGGCTTTGCATGCTAGCCACCAAAGAAAACTGCCTGGCTTGAGTGATTTTTGCTTGGCAGAAGGATCCCTCTAGAGCTGCCAATCTCTCCTCAACTTTTAGCGGTACAAGCGCCTCGGGCCAGCTAAAATCTTCTGGCAGATGAACGGTCACCAGGTGGTTGGCCGAGTCTCTAGCTGCCACCGTGCCTGGAAAATGATCACTTTCACCTTCTATTAAAAGCTCTTCCGTTCTGCCCACATAGCGTTGGAGTTGCTCGGCTGTAATTTGGTTCTGCAA
>JAEZYR010000108.1 GCA_023442635.1 Bacillota bacterium
ACGCTGCTTTTGCCCTCCCGACACGGTCATCGGATGGCGCTCAGCCAAAGGCAGCAAGGCCAGTTGTTCGAGGGTGGCCTCAATTTTGGCTTTGTCTTGGGATTCGAACGCAAGCTCGTGATACGCACTGTCCGCGAAGAGCTGATAGTGCACATCCTGCATCACGAGAAAGCTCCGCTTGAGGCGCTGACGGGCGCTGCTTTTTTTGCCGCGCCAATAGATCTGGCCGCCCAAGGGCTTTTGCAGTCCCATGAGGGTTTTGATCAAGGTGCTTTTGCCAATGCCATTGGGTCCCATCAGCCCGACAATTTCTCCAGGGTAAAGGGCGAAGTCCTGCAAACGGTGCAAGGGGCTGCTAGCCCGATAGCCGATGACGAGATCTTGAGTTTGCAACAAGGGCTGACTTGTGGGCAAAGTTGGAACTCGGGTCAGGCTCGCGGCAGGAGCTGGGATTGTCGCTTGCGCAGCGCCTGTCAGAGGAGCTTCAACTGGCTGAGGGCAGGACAAGCGCAGCGTCGGTTTGGCTTGTAGAGCCTCTTTTTGCGGCGCAAGATCGATGGCGCGCAAACCCAAAGCTATGAGATCTTCGGGGTCAAGTTGCAAAAACTCCGCAGCCGTTTTGTGCCAAAGGAGTTGGCCATTGTCAAAGTAATAGTAGTCATCGACCAGGTCTTTGAGCCAAGCCAGACGATGCTCGGCGATGACGATGGTGATGCCAGCTGCCTTCATGCGCTGAATCAAGTCTCGCAAGGCGGCAATAGCGCCTTCGTCGAGATTGCTTGTCGGCTCGTCCAGCACCAGGACTTTGGGGCTCAACATGCAGGCCGTCCCGAAAGCGATTTTTTGCTTTTCGCCACCCGAGAGTTCGAACAAGGAGCGATCCAGCAAGGGGGTCAAGCCTAGAAATTGGGCGTAGTAGGCGATGCGCTGGCGAATTTCGGCAGCTTCTAGGCCGATATTCTCGCAAGGGAAGGCCAGTTCATCCGTCGTGTTGATATTGAAAAATTGCGTTTTGGGATTTTGAAAAACGCTACCGACAAAAGAAGACAGCTCATCTACGCTCACTTGGCCGAGGCTATAGCCCAGCATTTCACCTGAACCGCTTAGGGCGCCTGAGAAAAATTGGGGGATGAGGCCGTTGAGCAGGCGGGTAAAGGTGCTTTTGCCGCAGCCACTTTTGCCGCAAAGAAGCAGACAGCGGCCTTGAGGCAGGGTGACATTGAGGTGGTGGAGGGCGTCAGTATCCGCGCCGAGATAGCGAAAAGAGAGATCCTGCAAGCGCAAAAAGATCTCAGAGTTTGAGGGGGCGCTGACCTGATCGCTGCTTGCCTGTCCAGCGTCGCTCACCTGTTCAGCAACAGCCATGCACTCAGCGGCGTTCGCCTGTTCACCAGCAGCCATGCACTCAGCGGCGTTCGCCTGTTCACCAGCAGCCATGTTCTTGACAGCATCTTTCTTTTCATCCGCCTTCATCGCACACCCCACACAAAACAAACTAGCGGCAGGCTTGCGAGCAGCATATAGGCATAATCCCAGATGACCAGGCGCAGTTCCGTAAGGCTGCTATGCTTGCCTGGCAAGGCTAAGCCCTTGGTAAGGGCGGCCATAGCGAGGTCCTCGGAGACTTTTTGGCTGTTCATCAGTAAGGGTACAAGCACATATTCAAGCTTGCGCACAGGGCGAAAGCATGAGGCTTGCTTGCTGGCGCTGAAACCGCGAAAGCTGAGGGCGCTTTGGATCTGGCGATAGTCTTCCCAGATGGTAGGAAAAAAGCGCAGGATCACCATGCAAGGGATGACGAGACTTTCGGGTATCTTGAGGCGTCTGAGCGCAGCCACAAAAGCGCTGATGGTCGTGGTTTTGAGGGCCAAAAGACCAGCCAAGATGGAGGGGAAGAACAGGCGCAAACTGATGGCGAAAAAAGTGAGGGTACTCAACAAAAAGCCTTGCGCAACAGGGAGTAAGAGCAGGTCAATGCCCCAGAGAAGGGCGTAGACAGCAGACCATATCAGGCAGCGGCGCCTTTGGCCAGCGAGCCAAAAAGCGAGCAGCAGGAGCAAAACAAAGGGTATCTGTAGGCGGTTGTTGACGCGCAAAAAGAGCAGCACATTAGCCAATAAGATGAGGAGCAGTTTGGTGCGAGGATCCAGGCGCATCAGACCATCCCAGCTTTGGCGAAGTGCTTTTTGAGCATTTTTTGGCCGAAATAGCCACCGGCGAGACTGCCGACGATGATCGAAAGCAGGCAGAGCACAAACATGAGCTGATTGACGTGCGAAAAGACACGCTCGATATAGGCCGCGTCCTTGCCGCGATTCTGCAGACTCGTGATGTAGGCGTCTTTCATGAACCAGAGGGGCAAAATAGGACCTGTCAGGCCATAAGAGAAGACGAGGTAGCTCAGCAGGAGCTTGCCCCGATGGGTATAAGCCCCCCACTTGGCCAGCAAGTCGGCAAGGATGGCGCAGACGAGGCAGATCACAAAGGAGAGGGCAAAGTGGCCAGAAATGAGGAAAAAGAGACCCATGACGCTGCCCATGACCGTGATCGCCCCGAATTTTTTGACTTTGCTCGCGAGGAGCATGTAGACGCTACCTGACAGTAAGGCCGCAATGGCAGGCAGAAAGATGTTGGCGAAACCAGGCAGAAGCAAAAAGCTGATCAGCGTAGATAGAGATACGAGGACAAAATAAATGGCGGTTAGAACGCCCACAGTGATGAGGTCAGGAATCAGGAGCTTTTGCTTTTTGGCTTGCGGGTGTTGTTGAGATGAAATAGACATAGACTTTCCTTTCGACATATATTCAGCGTAGGAGGCCTGGCGAGAGCCTGGGGGCGGCTGAAACGCGTGATGAACAGGCCTCAGTTAGTTCAAGCTAAATTAGGGTGCTTATGTTTTAAGGTTATTCTTGCCTACCGTCAATAGCTCAGCGGCTTTAGCGCCAAAACTTCGGCTGAGCAGGCGAGGCTTTCCGCAAAAAGAGACGGAAAATTGGACGACTTTTTCTGTGCTGACCAAGTAAAACAGACGATGTAGAAGAGAGAAAGTATTATGCTTAGCGACATTCCAGGACGGCTCTTGAGTCGTTCAGAAAAGACATCAAGCTTGACAGCTGAGAGATGCACAGCAAAAAGGAGCACATTATGTCGAGAATTAGTCCTTACCCCGTTGAGGGGCGATGGTTTCGCGGAAGCACCCATGCCCACACGACGCGTTCTGATGGAGAGCGGACCCCAGCCGAACTCATTCAGATGCACCGCGACTTAGGCTACGACTTTTTTACCATTACGGATCACCGCATTTGGGGCATCCATGCCGAACACAACACCAAAGACTTCATCATGATGCAGGGCACTGAACTGGATGTTCGCCCGCAAGGTCAGGAGGCCAAGACACATCACATTGTGGGTATTGGCAATCCCGCTGTTGATACAGGCTGGCAAGATGGCGAGGAGATCGTTTACGATCGCTCTACGCCGCCTGGTGAGATTGTGCAACTCCTAAAATCACGCGGCTGCTATGTCATCTATGCGCATCCGACATGGTCGCAGATCCTTCCCGAAGCCCTAGAAGAAATCACGGGCTACGACGGTATTGAGGTGCTCAACTACGGCTGCGAGGTCGAAGGCCTGAGCGGTCGCTCCGACACCCATATTCAGCGCTTGCAGTGGCGCGGGCGTACCCACCATCTCATTGCCTGTGACGATACCCACCAGCACCAGCACGATTGGGGCGGTGGATGGATCATGGTCAAAGCGCCTGAGCTGACCCATGAGGCGATTTTTGCCGCCCTGCAAAAGGGCGCCTTCTACGCGACGGAAGGCCCTGAGATTCGTGACTTCTATGTTGAGGATGGCGTGGCACATCTCGAAAGCTCGCCTTGCCGCACGCTAGCTCTTTATTCGGATGGCTTCCAATGTGCAGGTGAAAGCCGCGACGACGGCCAGCTTACCCACTTCACTTATGAGCTGCCCAGCAAGAGCCAGGCGGTCTATGCCATCATCAAAGACGCTAGAGGACGCTACGCTTGGAGCAACCCCATTCGCCTGGATCAAAAGGCCTGAAACGAGAGCCGAGACTACAGCCCAGATAGGGCTTAGGAGCTTGCCGTTGGCTTGTGCTTTCGGCTGAACTTGCAGATTAAAGACACAGCATGCATAGAGCGCGAGGGTCGCTGCCCTTGCGCTTTTTGCTGTTGCGGATTGTGATATCTGTCACATTGTTTGCTGTGGGTAACGTGCTAAACTAAACAAGCTTTAGAAGCGTCCGTCTTCGGGGCGGGGTGCAAGTCCCCACCGGCGGTGATGCGTCAGTTCTCAGGCTGACGATGAGCCCGCGAGCAAGAGCAGAACTGGTGAGAATCCAGTGCCGACGGTTAGAGTCCGGATGAGAGAAGAGGTGTCTATATGTCGCATGAACGTGTACGTCGTTTGACGGGGCTAGCTGCTCTGGCTGCCCTATCCCTGGTTTTGTTACTGGCCATTCCTGGCATACCCCTGATACCAGGCTTTGAGTTCCTTCGTTATGATATGGCGGATGTGCCGATCCTTTTGACTGGCTTGAGCTTTGGGCCTTTGGGCGCTTTGCTTGTGCTCGTGGTTGTGTCGGCTATCCAGGCCTTTGCCGTCAATTCCGATGGCATCATCGGCTTTACGATGCATGTGGTGGCTTCGGGTATCCTGGTTCTGCTGCCAGCCTTTGCTTATCGCCGCTGGCCTCAACTGAAGCACCTGATCATTTCGCTTGTGTTGGGTGTTTTGGGTATGACGGTTCTGATGTGCGGCATGAATTTGCTGCTGACCCCCCTTTACACTGGACTGCCTGTCAGCACGGTAGCTGGCATGCTGGTGCCAGCTGTCATTCCTTTCAACTTGCTCAAGGGCGGCATTAACGCGGTTCTTGCCTTTGTCGTCTTTCTTGCCTTAAAGCCCTTCTTGCAGCGTTGGTTACAGCGCAGCCAGGGCTGAATTTAGCCTGTGCCAAGCAGCCAAGTCATACAGCTGCTAGCTTTCTTTCTCTACTGAGATCCTCAAAACGAAGCTGGACGGACGACGGCTTCGTTTTTTTATAGGCAAAAGACCCAGCACTTGGCTGGGTCTTTTGTTTTACAGGGCTTCAGGCGGCTTTGGTTTGCTGCCGCTTGCGCCTAAAGCCAAAACTGGCAACTGGTGGCAGCTCTGCCTTAAATGCTCTTGCCTAGGTTGAAGTGAAGGCGGAAGGTGAACTGTTTGGCGTCTAGCTGATAGGGCTTGGCCAGTTGCGGGCCACAGGCTCCCGAACCCACACCGCTCATGAGGTAGTCCAGACAGAGCCAGGTGCAGTGCTCGTCTTCAAGCTCAAACTGGTGAGCCTTGCTCGTGAGCTGCTCTTGGCTATAGCGGGTGGCGCTGAAGGAGAAGCCTTCGTAGGGGCTGGCGCTGTCCGCCGAGATGACCAGTGGTGGGAGGTCGAGGTTGCCAGAACCCAGAGCCAAGAAGCGCGTGCCATAGTGGCTGCTGTTTTCTTGGGGCTTGAGGTTGGGCTCCTGCTGCTCGCGCACATCTGACTGCCAGAGGGCGACTGAAGAGGCGCGGTGCTTGTCAATGTAGCTTTCGTAAGGACCGTAACCCAACCAGGCCAGCGACTCATAGCGCTCGGGTAACTGCAGGCGGAGGCCAAAACGTGGCAAGTACAGAGGCTCCAGATCTTCCTTCCAAGGATGAGGATCGCCGCGATCCACTTCGCACTCGAAGTCAATCTCACCGCGGTTGCTGACAGTCCAGCGGCTCACACCGCGCAAGATGGCCTGGCGGTAGATGGGGATCAGGGCGAAGTCGACGGTAATCTGGGCGCGGTCATCTTCGGTCAAGCGCACGTCGACGTTATAGACGATGGTTTCGGCTTCGTTGAAACCGATGGCTTCCCATTCCTGCCGCATGTACATGTCGTTGTCGATGGGGGCGCGCCAAATGTTGAAGCGAATGGGGGAGGTCAGAATCTCTTGCCCCTCGCGAATCCAGCTTGTGAATTGGCCTAGGCGACGCGAGAAGGTGGCCGAGAAATCGCGACCCACGAGGCGCCAGCCTTCGGATGTTTCGATGATCTCAGGCCGCTGACGGCGACGGCTGGTGGAGAGGCGATGGGGGCGCTCGTCTTCGCCGTTGCACACGCACTGCAGCAG
>JAEZYR010000121.1 GCA_023442635.1 Bacillota bacterium
GCATAGTGCCGTTGCCGCCGCCGACTCAAGGCAATAAGCTGTTGCAAAAGGGCTTCTTCACCCTCTCCCGTATAAACCGAGTAAGGCAAACGGTACTCCTCGCCAACTTGGCGGTGCTGCAGCAAACTTTCGGGTACACCATCCGCCAAAAGGTCAGACTTGTTGAGGACATGGAGGCGTGGACGATCGGCAACACCTAGGCGCAGAAGCTGTTTCTCGACCACTTCCATGTGTTCTTTGGCATCGGGATCTACGGCATCCGTCACCTGCATGATGACATCGGCTTCGGTCAATTCTTCAAGTGTCGAAGAAAAGGCCTCCACCAGCTGATGCGGAAGGCGGCGGATAAAACCGACCGTATCGATGAGCACCATAGCACTGCCATCGGGTAATTTCAGACGACGAACAGAAGCATCCAAAGTCGCAAACACCTGATCCATCGTAAACAGCTCGCTTTGGCACAAGCGGTTGATCAACGAAGACTTGCCTGCGTTGGTATAGCCCACCACTGCGACAATGCAGACGCCTGCCTGCCCCCTCTTGCGGCGGACTCTCTCACGCCTTTCGCCCAGCTGCTCGAGCTCCTGCTTGAGTTTGGCGACTCGCTGATGGATGTGCCTCCTATCCGTCTCGAGCTGCGTTTCACCAGGGCCACGGGTGCCTATGCCTCCCCCCTGACGGCTCAAAGCTGCTCCCAAGCCACCCAACCGCGATAGGCGATATTCATACTGGGCTAGCTCAACCTGCAACTTGCCTTCTCGCGTATGGGCTCGGCGCGCAAAAATATCCAGAATGATCAGCGTGCGATCGAGGATTTTAAGCCCCGTTGCTTTTTCGATATTGCGGAGCTGACTGCCTGATAACTCGTCATCAAAAACCAGCGTCTCAGCGCCCAACTGCCTAGCGTAGTCACTTAGCTCTTCGAGTTTGCCAGAGCCGATGTATGTGGCTGGCTCTACCTTGCTGCGGTTCTGCAGAACCTCACCGTGCACAACGGCCTCACAAGCTTCGCAAAGTTCGGCGAGCTCCGCTAAAGAACGTGAAGCCGCCTCTTCACCATCGCGCCCATTCACATTGAGCCCAACCACCAAGACGGGCTCGGCGTGGTCTTCTTGCCAAACATGGCGGCGCTCATCAATAAAGCTATCAAATTCTTCGCGCTCGCCTACCGCTCGGCGGCGTGAGCGCTTGGCCTCAGCTAGTTCAGGCTCGCTTGTCTCAATCTCCTGCTCGCTGTTGCGAGATAAAGGGTCGACCGCCTCATCTGTCGCGTGGGCTGGCTTTTGCTTTTTGGCTCTTCGCTGGCTGTTGCTAGTCAAAATCGTCTCCTGTATTCCATAACGATATCGCCCCTTGCTGCTCAAGCCTCGAGGGTAGATCCTGGGTAATGATTTTCGGCTTCTAGGTCAAAGTCTGCCTCATAATCAACGCCTGGCACACCGAAGCCAAAGAGCTCGTAGAAGTCTGACCAATAGCCTTCAATATCGCCTAGGATGCCAATATTTTCTGTCGATACCTGCTGCCAACGGCTGAGGACTTCATTCTGGATTTCGGGTTCCATTTCGTAGTCATCTACGCGCAGGCGCCCCTCCTCGTCATAGACAGGCTTAGCTGTATAGAGCTTATCCACGAGTAGGCGATACATTTGCTCTCCGTAGCCCTCGTGCTTTTGGGCTTTTTTCATCACTTGGTAAAGCAAGGTTATATAAAGGGGCACAGAGGGAATGGCTGCGCTCGCCTGGGTTACCAGTGCCTTGTTCACAGCTACACGAGCGTTGAGCCCTAGATCCCGATAGCGCTCGCGCAAAAGTACAGCTGTGCGATCCAAGTCTTCTTTGGCCTTGCCGATGCTACCGCTGCGGTAGATCGCGTGGGTGATGCCAGGTCCAATATAAGAAAAGGCCAAAGTCTGGCAGCCATCAGCTAAGAGTTTGGCTTCTGCCAAAGCATCAACCCAAGCGGCCCAATCTTCACCACCCATGACCTTGATCGTCGCCTCAACTTCTTGCTCCGTCGCGGCCTCAACGCGAATTTCTTTGACCTCATTTTGGCTCAGATCGAGCGTTTTCCCCGTAAAGCTGCCCCCTACAGGCTTAATAACGCTTTCCCAAAGCTCACCTTCGGGGCCTTTTCGCCTCGGGGCGGCTACGCTATAGATCAACAAGTCAATTGACCCTAGGTCGCGACGCAAAGTCTCAATAACGGCTTGCTTGGTTTCAGGCTGAAAAGCGTCGCCGTTGATGGTTTTGGCATAGAGCTGGCGCTTGTGCGCTTCTGCCTCAAAGGCCTGCGTGTTATACCAACCCGCTGAGGCCGTTCTTTTGGCCGTACCAGGGCGCTCAAACATGACACCCAGGGTGGCTGTTGAAGCTCCAAAAGCAGTGGCTATCCTAGCGCCCAGACCATAACCAGTCGAAGCGCCTATGACCAGAACGCGCTTAGGCCCCACCAGTGGCATCTGTGCCTCGACATAGTCAATCATCTGACGGACATGTTGGCGGCAGCCTTCGGGGTGAGCCGTCGTGCAGATAAAGCCTCGTACTTTAGGTTCAACCTTCATTTTGATCGTCCTCCAATAGCCTAGAAACGAGCATGCGGATGCATCCGCTAAAACTTATCGGTCATTTTACCTTTTTTCAAAAAAGAAGTTGTGGCCTGTTTGCTTTAGGCTAAAGCGTAAATCCATAGCCAATGGAGGCCTGGCAAAATCCAAGTGAGACCGCTCAGCAAGGCCGCGCCCCAATGTTCCAGGCTGCTTTGCCATGCTCGCCAAAACAAAAAGGCAACGAAGGCACCTAGGATTAACAATGTTAGGGTCGTCCAATAAGCTGCTATGGGCAGCCAAAAGAGCAAGACGCCCAGGCCGAGACACAAGGTCAGCAAGAGCAAAAGCAGCGGTTGCGAGCGACGACTGGCAGCGAGTTGTGGCAGATCCAAGCCAACAGGAAAAAACTGTATGTCAAGCTTGGCATCCGAAGACTCCGCCTGGATTTTGGCGGCCCTGGCTTGAGCCGCTGCATAAGTGGCAAAGGGTCGTAAAGCTCGGGGGCTTCGCCCCTTTTGCTGGGCGCCGTGAGCACCATACCATCTTGGCTGTTTCTGCCCTGGCTGCACAATTCGAAGATAACTGCGCCGCGGCAACTCAAAACGCCGAACGAGTCGCCCTAAGCGATTTTCCCAAAAGGCAACAAAACGGTGAAAATCCTCCTCGCTCGCCAAATAGAAGGTCTTTTGGTAGCAAGTTTTGGGCTCAGGGTCATTCACGGCATCGACGCCCAGATTATGAAGGGCTATCGCGGCAGGAGAAAAGTGCAAGCACAGAGCCCAGGCCGTCTCATCCGCCAAAAGCTCCTTGATTTTGACCCAGGCAAATTCCAAATAATCGCAATAGCCATCCGCCAGCTGAGCGCGCAAAACCACATCATCTTCATCGTAAGTCAGCAAGAGCGGCTGAGGCAACACCTGCCCGTTCTGGTCTGCGTAAAGGATCGAGAAG
>JAEZYR010000005.1 GCA_023442635.1 Bacillota bacterium
TTCAGTGAGTATCTCCTGATTCCGAATTTGACGACCAAGCAATGTACACCCGAAAATGTCAGCCTGAAGACAGATTTAGTACGCTACCGTAAGGGGAAAGAAACTTCGCCCTTGCAGCTCAATATTCCTGTCACCAGTGCGATCATGCAGGCGGTTTCGGATGACCAGCTGGCGATTGCGCTGACGCGTTGCGGTGGCCTTTCATTTATCTTTGGTTCTCAGAGCATTGAGTCACAGGCAGAAATGGTTCGGAAGGTCAAGACATTCAAGGCGGGCATTGTTCCGTCTGACTCGAATGTTAAGCCAGATGATTGCTTGGCTGATGTGTTAGCTCTGAGAGAGCGCACAGGCCATGCCACGATTTCGGTAACAGAGAACGGCAGTTCGAATGGCAAGCTCCTAGGTCTGGTGACTTCTCGTGATGTTCGTGTGAGCCGTATGGCGATGGACATGCCTGTTCGCGACTTTATGACGCCCCTCGACAAGCTTGTGACAGCACCTGAAGGCACGACGCTTTCAGAAGCCAATGACATTATTTGGGCTCATAAGCTCAATCAGCTCCCCATTGTTGACGCCCAAGGTTGTTTGGTGGGTTTGGTCTTCCGCAAGGACTATTCTGAGCACAAAGATAATCCACTTGAACTACTCGATCAGAACAAGCGCTTGATTGCAGGGGCGGGTATCAATACGCGCGACTACGCTGAGCGCGTGCCAGCCCTTATTGCAGCTGGTGTCGATGTACTCTGCATTGATTCTTCTGACGGCTTTAGTGAGTGGCAGGCTGAGACTTTGGACTGGGTGCGCAAGCACTATCCCGAGATGCCAATCGGCGCTGGTAATGTCATTGACGAAGAGGGCTTCCGTTTCCTTGCCGAGCATGGTGCCTCCTTTATTAAAGTAGGTATCGGCGGGGGCTCTATTTGCATTACACGTGAGCAAAAGGGTATTGGCTGTGGACAGGCTACTGCCGTCATGGAGGTTGCCAAGGCTCGAGATCGTTGGTTCGAAGAAACGGGAGAATATATTCCGATTTGTTCAGATGGCGGCATCGTCTTTGACTACCACATGACCCTCGCCTTGGCTATGGGCGCTGATTTCTTGATGCTAGGGCGCTACTTTGCTCGTTTTGATGAGAGCCCTGGCCGCCGTCAGCTGGTCAATGGCTCTTTTGTCAAGGAATATTGGGGCGAAGGTTCCAGCAGAGCCCGCAATTGGCAACGTTACATGGATTCCGACAAGCAGACAGGCCTTATTTTTGAAGAAGGTGTTGATAGCTATGTCCCTTATGCTGGTCCATTGAAAGAAAATTTGGACAGCAGCTTGGCCAAGATTAAGGCAACCATGTGTTCATGTGGATCGACTGACCTGGCCGACTTTAGAGATAGAGCGCGCCTTGTTTTGGTAAGTGCAACGAGCATTGTGGAAGGTGGTGCGCATGACGTCATCACCAAAGAATCGGAGCGCCGCGCCTAAAAAGTGAAGCGAAGGCAGACGAAGGAGCAGGGCGTGACCTGCTCCTTGCGCTGTTTGCTATTCGACGAAAGCGCTCAAAGCAGAACGAAAACAATATACAATCAACATTCTGAACAAGAGATCGAAAGTGTAAGAGGAGGACAGTCATGCCCGAAAAAATTTATGAATTGACTGAAAGCGGTCTGGATCGTTTGCAAAGAGAACTCGATCACCGCAAAATCCAAGAGCGCACGGAAATTGCAGAGCGCATTAAGGTAGCTCTATCCTTCGGAGACTTGTCTGAAAACTCCGAGTATGAGGAGGCCAAGCAGGCACAGGGTGAGAATGAAGCGCGCATAACAGAGATCGAAAATATTCTCAAGCACGCTCGAGTGATCGACGATGATGAAATTTCGAAAACGAATGTGACCCTGGGTTGCCGTGTTACCCTGCTCGATATGGAGACACATGCGGAAGAAGTTTACGATGTCGTTAGCCCAAAGGAAGAAGACATCCTTGAAAGTAAAATTTCCTCTGAGTCACCTGTAGGCGCAGCCATCATGGGCAAGCGTCGTAACCAGAGCGTGAAGGTGAGCACTCCTGCGGGTATGCTGAGCTACAAAATTCTAAAAATCGAAGTGCCCCGCAATTAAATTTTGACCATTGAGATCGGTGAGATCTGAAAGAATGGCCTTAGACGCCTAGAGGAGCCATATGCACGAAGAAAAAATTGTCTTGAATGAGATGAATGACCAAGTAGCCTTGCGCCTTGAGCAACTGATGCAACTCAAACGAGAGCAGCAGGATCCCTTTGAACAGACCAGCTACGAGGTCAGTCACCACTGCAAGGATATCCAAGAACAATTTGAGACCCTAGAGGGACAGCGCGTTTCTCTGGCGGGTCGCCTTCGTTCACAGCGTGGGATGGGTAAGGCCTCTTTTTGTGACTTGCAGGACTTATCGGGACAGCTCCAATTGTTTACCAAAATCGATCTGCTAGGCGAAGAGAATTATGCTGCTTGGCAGGCGCTCGACATCGGAGATTGGATTGGTGTCGAGGGTGAGGTTATGCGTACGCGCCGAGGTGAGGTCTCCGTTCGCGTTGAAAAGTGGGTGCTTTTGGCCAAATGTTTGCGACCCCTACCTGAAAAATTCCATGGTTTAAAAGACACGGATACGCGCTATCGCCAGCGCTACTTGGATCTAACCATGAATGAGGACAGCCGTCAGCGCTTTTTGCAGCGCTCACGCATTATCCAGCGCATTCGTCAGATCCTAGATGAGGCCGCTTTCATGGAAGTCGAAACACCTGTTCTCAACACCATTGCAGGTGGTGCGGCCGCCCGTCCTTTTATCACCCATCACAACACACTGGACATGCAGTTGTACTTGCGAATTGCGCCAGAGCTTTATCTCAAGCGCCTCATTGTCGGTGGTTTGGAGCGCGTGTATGAGATCGCGCGTTGCTTCCGCAATGAGGGTATGGACGTTAGCCATAATCCAGAGTTCACGATGATGGAGCTTTATCAGGCCTATGCGGACTACGAGGACATGATGGATCTGGCAGAGAGAATCATTGTCGAGGCCGCTAAAACGGTCAAAGACGATCTGATTTTCCATTGGAACGAAAATGAAATCCGACTCGACAAGCCCTTCCGCCGCCTTTCGATGCGCGATGCAATCCTGAATGCTTGTGGCGTTGATTTTTATGAGGTGCAATCGTTAGAAGAAGCCAGGGCCCTTGCCAAAGAAAAGGGCATTGAGCTCGAAGAACAGTGGGACTTGGGAGAAGTTATCAACGCCTTCTTTGAGCAGCTTTGTGAGGCGGAACTCATTCAACCGACCTTCATCTATGATTATCCGAGCTCCATTTCACCCTTGGCCAAACGCAAGCCTGGCCAGCCAGACTGGACCGAGCGCTTTGAGCTCTTTATTGGCGGTTATGAGTTTGGTAATGCCTATTCAGAGCTCAATGATCCCCTGGATCAGCGCGCTCGCTTTGAAGACCAAGTCAAAAAGCGTGAGGCAGGCAATAGCGAAGCCAGCGAGATGGATGAGGACTATTGTCGAGCCCTTGAATACGGTCTACCACCCACGGGTGGACTCGGCATAGGTATCGACCGCTTGGTCATGCTTCTAACGGAGACGAGCTCGATCCGCGATGTTTTGCTTTTCCCCACGATGCGCAAACTAAGCACGAAGGTGCAACTTTCTTCAGAAGATGAGGGAGAAGAAGAGCAGGCGTAAAGTACGGAGAACACTTGATCTGATTTTAGCTATTGCCAATTGTAGAGGTGGGCGATCTTCATGCCAGATTGCCCATTCTTTTATAAGAGCGGCACAATGCCGAAAGTATCGTGAGCCTGTTTGCTAGCTTCTGGTTCTTTCAAAACGAGAACAGGAGCCCCAAAAAGGAGAACAAACATGACCAATCGAGAGGCTTTAGAAATCTTAGGCCTAGGGCGAAAGGCCAATGACTATGAGTTGGAAGAGCGCTATGCGCGCCTTGTGAAGGGCTATGGTCGACGCCAAGATTTAGAGGGTAAGGCTCAGATGGAGCGCATCAATGCTGCTTATCGTCATCTCAAGGGTGACGACGTGCCCCATGAGCCAGAGAAGGCCAGTGACCGCAAAGTCATCGCTGGCAAACGTGTTTACGATTGGAAAAATCTTGTCTACTATGGCTGGAAGCCAGCTCTGCTGATTCTTCTTGTTGTCCTGCTTTTGGCTGGCGTACTTTACAGCATGTTGACAAATAAGCGCAGCGATTTTCACGTAGCCGTGATAGGTAAGATCATCGATGTAGAGCGCTTAGATACATCTCAAACCCCAAAAGAACATCCTTTCTGGAATTTGGAAGACTACCTCAAAAGCAAGCTGCCAACAGTTCAACATCCATCGATTGAGTTCTTAACGCTGGGGAGTCAGGATGGACAGTTTGAGATGGCGACTATGACCAAGCGCAGTATCTATTTAGCTGGACAGCAGCCAACTGAGATTTTGCTGCTCGACCCACAGCAGTTTGACGTCTTTCAAAAAGCAGGGCTCCTAGCACCGATGGATGCAGATTGGGAAGCCCTCCTCAAACAGGCTGATCAGCATGCCGTGGAGGAGCTTTTCACAGCCAAAAAAGCCGAAGAGATCGATATAGAGGGGCCAGAGCTTAAGCCGACAGGGCGAACGCGCATTTATGGCCTGGATACGAAGAACTCACATCTTTTTGAAGCCTTTGGCATTTTTGGGAACCAAGTGATCCTAGCCAGGCTCTTTCGTAGCGACCATGCCGCCAGTATCGAGGCTTTTTTGTCCCAGCTGTTGCAGGATCGAGAGGCTTTGCGCTCGCAGATTCAAGCCCAGAGGCAGGCCTCGCGCGAGGTGGCAGAATCCCAAAGTCGCCATACGCAAGACATGCACAAACAGCAAGAAAGTTTACGTGAAAGTCAAGCCAGTAGTCTTGCCCAACAACCCTAGGTCAAAAGCAAATTCAACAGCGCGTTTGGCGCTGCGCAAAGGCGTTGAGAGGAGCCAGGCCAGTTGCTTCATAGAGGGCTTGGCGCTCAGCTGCCGTTAGTTTGCGCATCTGGCCAGGTGCTAGGCTCGTTTCTAGTTCCACTGGTCCCATGGCGACGCGGTGGAGGGTAAGCACCTCGCGGCCTAGCGACTGAACCATACGACGAATCTGTCGATTGCGACCTTCCCATAAAACAATCGTTGCAGGCCAGGGGGGATTTTCAGCTTTTTGGGCAGCTGATAAGTCCAAAACAGCGGGACGACAAGGCCCATCATCTAAGGTAATACCTTCTGCAAAGCGCAGGATGTCCTCTGAGCCAAAGGCTTCTCCCATATATTGAATTTCGTAGCGCTTGGGTAGATGCCAGCGTGGGTGGCAGAGACGGTGATTGAGCTGGCCGTCGTTACAAAGCAGCAAGAGACCCGAGCTGTCTTTGTCTAGGCGGCCAACAGGGCTAATATGGCAGTGCAGCAGCCCAGCAGGTAAGAAGTCACCCACACAAGCTTCGCTGTCCTCTAAAGCCGTAATGACCCCAACTGGCTTGTGAAAAAGAAAGTAGTGGGCCATGCTTAAATGACAGCTTTCGCCATCCAACAGGAGCTGGTCGACTTGAGACTCCAATAGATTGTAGGAGCCTTGGGTTAAAACTTGAGTTTCAAGACTGAGTCGGCCTTGCTTGAGCAATTTTTGTACTTCGCGGCGACTCCCCAAACCTGTTTGTGCGAGAAAACGATCGAGCCTCATGAGGACATCATAGCAGTCTCGATCAAAATATGAGTAAGAGACTTGGAAAGGCTTTCCATAGCTTCTTTACGACGTGATAAAATACCATAGGTTATTGGGCTATGACTGAAGTCCAACCTAGTGGAGAGGAGGCAGGAACCATATGGATTACTTAGAGGGCGCCCTACTCGGTCGACTCTGGAGTGATACAGATTATGAGAATCGCCGACATGGTACGGCGTGGTTCCTTTTTGCCTTCCTGTTTTGGGGGATAACGGCTTGGGTTGCTTATAGCGTGAACCGACGCGGCGCTTTGGCTTGGCCAGGCTCACCGACTCTGTGGCTGATATTGGCCATTTGCTTACTCCTTGTCCTACCTGTTGTCTCATCTATCTACTATCGTTTACCCCTGACCTTGCGCTTGCCAGCCTTGGCGCTACACATACTGAAATATGTCAGTGTGTTTTTGGCCTTTTGGATGATGCTGGCGCCTCGCTTGAGGCTCAATAGTTCGGGTTCCGTTGGGGATGTACTGGCTTTTTTAGATCAAACAGCTGGTAATTTTATTGAGCGCAATACAGAGATCAACCACTTAGTCGGGTTGATTTTGTCGAGCTTGATCCTCATTATTCTTGGGATCATCATTTTTATTGTAGGCCTAGCACTCTTTGCTGCTGTGCCTATTTTATTTGTTAAGCTTGTCACGCTGCTGCAGGCAGTTTTTGATCGTCTATTCTTGCTTTGTCGATTGGGATTTCGACGTCTCTATAGGCAAAAACGACTGCTCAGTCAACGGGGACAGGTGGATCACGGAAAAGGAGAATTATCATGAAGAACATTCGCAAAACCAAGATCATTTGCACGATTGGTCCAGCTAGCGATAATGAGGATGTCTTGCGTCAACTGATGCACGCAGGTATGAATGTCGCTCGTCTGAACTTTTCGCACGACACCCACGCACAGCACAAGGTCAAGGCTGATCTGATCAAGCGCGTTCGTGCCGAAGAAGGGCTGCCAGTAGCTCTGCTGCTCGATACACGTGGACCTGAGGTGCGTACGGGTGATTTTGAGGGCGGCAAGGTAGAATTCCTTCAAGGTAGTGATGTTTGGATTCGCCATGAGGACATTTTGGGTAATGCAGGCGAGTTCTCCGTCACCTACAAAGATCTTCACAAAGACCTCAAAGTAGGCGATAGGGTTCTGATTGATGATGGCCTTTTGGAGATGGTGGTTCGTGAAATCAAAGGCCAGGACATCCGCTGCGAGGTCATGAATGGTGGCCCGGTATCCAACCACAAGAGCGTCAACTTCCCCAACGTTGAGGTCGCCCTGCCAGCTCTGACCGAAAAAGATACGTCTGACATTATTTTTGCGGCTGAGCAAAACTTTGATTTTATTGCTGTTTCCTTCACGCGTACGGCTGATGACATCATGAGCATCCGTCGCGTGCTTGCGGAGCATGACGGTCAGGATATTATGTTGATCGCCAAGATTGAGAATCGTCAGGGTATCGATAACTTCGACGAAATTCTCGAAGCAGCTGACGGCATCATGGTCGCTCGCGGTGACCTTGGCGTTGAGGTTCCAGCCTACGAAGTGCCCACCTTGCAGAAGATGATGATCGATCGCTGTGCTCGCCGTGGCAAGCCCTGCGTCATTGCTACGCAGATGCTCGACTCCATGATTCGCAGCCCACGTCCCACCCGTGCAGAGGTTTCTGACGTGGCGAACGCTGTTTATGACGGCGCAGCGGCGATTATGTTGTCTGGCGAGACCGCTAATGGTAAGTATCCCGTTCAGGCTCTGAGCATGATGCGTGATATTGCGCTCTATACCGAGGCTGGTATTGATTACTGGGAGAAGATGCAACAGCGCAGCTTTGATTTGGAACCCAATGTCACACATGCAGTCAGCCATGCCTGCTGCACGACGGCCAAGGATCTCCATGCAGGAGCCATCGTGGCGGTTACCCATTCAGGTCAGACAGCTCGTCAGATGTCTCGTTTCCGTCCTGCCTGCCCCATTATCGCGGCTACAGTCGGAGAGAAGCAGCAACGTCAGCTGGCTCTTTGCTGGGGCACCGTTCCTCATCTTGTCCCTAACGCTCAGAGCACGGATGAGGTTTTTGCAACGGCTCTCAAGACCGCTAAGGAATCTGGCCTTGTTGAGGATGATGAGATTATCGTCATTTCAGGTGGTATCCCAGTCGGCATGAGTGGTACGACCAATACCTTGCGCGTGACCACGGTCAACGAGGCAAACGAGCAAGCTCGTTAATTTCTCAACTTAGCTGTGGCTTTAACAGGTCCTATTCAGTCATTAGCTGCCCTGCGCGATGTGGTGAGCGCTCAGCGCAATTACTTTGTTGCAGGGCAGACACGTTCTTTACGGGGGCGCCTAGAGGCGCTCACCCGTTTAGAGCGCTCTTTGCTTGCTTATCGAGAAGCACTCTTGTCGACGCTGAGTGTGGAACTGGGACGCTCAGAAGAAGAGAGTGATCGCTACGAACTCCAACCTTTGTTTGAGGCCCTGAACCGCTGTCGCCTCCATTTGAGACGCTGGTTGCGGCCAAGACAGCGCATCGAGTGGCGCCGTGGAGCCTTGATTAGGCATAGTGAGCAGAGACTGCCCTTAGGCATTGTTGCGGTCTACGGGAATCAGACCTGGCCGCTGTTATATAGCCTTTTACCTACTATTGATGCCTTAGCAGCTGGCAATTGTGTCATCATTAAATTGGCGCAGAAACAGGGGAATTTTGCCAAGACTTTTCAGCGCATGATCAGTGAGGCCTTCCCAGCTAATTATGTCAGCCTCATTTATGGTGAAGATATCCTTAGCGAAGCCTTAGCGCGCTCTGAGCTGGATCATATTGTCTACACAGGAAGTGCGGTGCAAGCTCAGAGCTTATTGCAGGCTGCGAGTCATCGTTTGACCCCTGTTACTTTGCAATTAGGGGGAAAGCTGCCCGTTATTGTGACAGCAGACGCTGACCTAGACATGGCTGTTCAGCGCATTCTACAAGCCAAGCGGATTAACGTAGGGCAAGACTGCTTGGCGCCTGATTATTGCTTGGTCGAAGAAACCGTGTATCAGCGTTTTGTGGATCGATTGAGCTGGCATCTTCGTTATTCAAGCGAAGTAGATCCCGTTCACAATCCCAAATATCAGGCTATCTATGGCCAGAGGCAATATGAGCGCCTCAAAAAGCTCCTGAATAATGGGCGAATTGTTTGGGGTGGGCGCTCCAATGACGAAACAAGACAGATAGAGCTGACCATTTTGGATCGCCTGGATTTTACAAGTCCAATCATGCGACAGGAAATTTATGGTCCCATTTTGCCCTTGATTAAATACGACAGTTTGCCAAGTCTTTTGAGCCGTCTCAACAAGCAAAGAACGCCTCTAGTAGCGACCTTGTTTTCAGGTAATTTAGAGGACTGGACACTCGTTTCGAAGCACCTCAGAGCTGGGCAGCTAACCTTTAATTGCCTGCCGACGGAATTGCCGCTGAGCCAAGTGCGGGGAGGCCCTAGCCACGTGGGTGGTAGCCAGTACTTGGGCTATGAAGGTTTTTGTCGTTTTAGTTATTTAAGTACGGCAACTCGAACCTATAGCTTGCGTCGCAAAAAAGTGATCTCGCCCCAAGCTGATGCTTGGTATGGCCACGACGGGGCGATTGATCGTAGCAAGATGGGTGACAACCCCTAAGGGGGCCCTGCTACGAAGAGCTCGACGCCTTTCTAATTTCTACGTTGCTTTGCTTTTGATACCTGTTTGAAATTGAGAAAATTCATCTTAAATTAGAGATTTTTTCAGCTTCGTTTGAGATCTTGAGCGTATAACTTTAAGCAAAGAAGATCCACCAAGATGATGGAGCCTGATAGAAAGGAGTTCGTCCGTGTTCAACGAGCTAAGCCATGCCAATAACGGTAATCAAAATCCTTTAGGCAATTCGAATTTACATCAGAACCCCAACCCAGCGCAGAACTATCCTGAGCAGGGTAGAGCACAACAATCATATTATGTGGGGGAGCCTGGATTTATTTCAGCCCAACAGAGCAATCCCAATGGGTCACAGCCCCAGAGTCCTCAGCCACAAGCCAGCCACCCAAACGCTTTTCAACTCGTCGGGACAGCTTATGGACCTCAGTCTGAAGGTAACAGCCAGATGGGCGCCAATAGCTCCCCGGTAAGCGGAGGACAGCAAGCCTATTCACAAACGCAAACGTCCTACTCTTCCATATATGGGCAAGCAAAAGCAGAGGAAAAGCAGACCGCAAAAGTTCAGTCTGGATCAGAACCGCCCAAAAAACGAAAAGGCGGCATGGTTTTAGCTGTTTTGGCGGTCGGCGCATGTGCTTGTATGCTAACCGGTGTAGTGGGTGGCCTGGTAGGCTTTCAGTTGCAGAGCGTCTATGGTCCAGTACAAGAAGTCCATTCGCCCCAAACTTCGGATGCCCAAGGCCTGAAACCAACAAGTCAAGTGGCTTCGCCTACCCATGCGTCTTCAGGAGAAATGAGCGTCCGAGAGATAGCGGCCAAAGCCGCACCAGCTGTGGTAGCGATCAACACCGAATCTCTACGCCAGAGCTTCTGGGGGACGCAGACAATTGAGGGGGCAGGATCGGGTGTTTTGATTTCGAAGGATGGCGTGATTGTAACGAATAACCATGTCATTAATTCGGCTACTGAAACCAAGGTTACCTTGGCCGATGGCACAAGTTATCCAGCCAAGATTATTGCCAGCGACGAGAGTAGCGACCTAGCCGTTATTAAAATTACGGCAGATAAAGACTTGCCTTATCTAACTTTTGGGGACAGTACCACGCTCCAAGTGGGAGATCCAGTAGTGGCGATTGGTAATCCCTTGGGCGAGCTGCAAGGCACCGTCACGGCTGGCTATATTTCAGCTTTGCACAGAGATGTCATGGTTGAGGGTCAGCTTATGTCCAACGTCATGCAGACAGATGCGGCCATTAACGCTGGCAATTCAGGCGGAGCGCTGCTGAATAGCAGGGGTGAGCTCATCGGCATCAATGTGGCGAAGTTCCGCCAGACAGGTGTTGAGGGCATAGCCTTCTCCATTCCATCCGAAACGGTTCAGCCAACCATCGAGCAGTTGCAAAATAACGGCCATGTTCGTCGTTTACAGATTGGCCTAACAGGCGCCAATGTGCCAGCCCAAAACCCTTACGGACTAACGCCAGGCATTTTGGTGACTTCTGTGGAACCCAATGGCCCAGCAGCAGCGGCAGGCTTGCAGGTGCGAGATATCATCACAGCTGTCAATGGCAAGTCTGTTCAGAGCGTGCAACAGCTTATTGCAGTTCGTAATCGCCTTAAAGAGGGGGAATCGATGACCTTGACCGTCGACCGCAATGGGCAGAGCCAAGAAATTCAGGTCACGCCAAGCTACCCTGATAACAAGACTAGCCAGACAGGGCAGGAGCAGAAAACTACAAATTCTCAAGGTGCTGCCCAACCTTAAGCTGAAGTGTTTATTGGGGCTTTCCACACCTATACCTATGAGATGGGCGCGAGAGCGCCCGTCTCGTTTTTATGTTGACAAGAAAAGAGGCCGCCGTGGTTCTACACAGCATCCTCTTTTGTTGCTCTAAATCAGCGTAAAGCGCGAGAGCTAACTTTATCTATAGATCGAAGGTCAGCTCATGCTTAGGTTGAAAGATTAGTCAGCCTTGGCCATCTCGCTATCGACAAAGAGCAAAGCTGACTTGTTGCCATCGCAGAGCTCTAGACGATCAACCCAGTAGGTGCAGCTAGCTTCTTCCTCGACCTGCTCGTCGATGAACCACTGGAGGGCGGAGACCGTCATCATGTCGCCAGCTTCACGAGCTGTTTCGTACATACGGTGGAAGTTCTCGGTGACGAGTTCTTCGTGCTCGAGAGCTGCCTTCATGCAGTCCAGAGCTGTGCCGAAGTCCGTTGGGGGAGCATCGATAGCAGCTAAGATGGTGTTGCCACCGCGCTCGGTGATGTACTTGTGCAAGCGCTCAGCGTGCTCCAACTCTTCCTTGGCTTGCTTGTCCATCCATTGTGCGAAGCCAGGAAGCTTCTGAGCATTGGCCCAAATGGACATGGAGAAATAGAGATAGCTAGCATAGAGTTCCTCTTTGAACTGATTCGAAAGCATTTCAACAATGTTGTCTTGAATTTTCATGGTTTTTCCTTTCTTAATTTCTTTCTTATTTGTAGGTTGAGCGCATCAACTCTGAAGTGAGCCTCTGTCGTCTCGTCCGACCGATTGAACTTGAATCAAATGTGAAGGCTTGATCAAGTGTTGTTATTAGTATGACGTTTTTTTGATTTTGCAATGTTAGAAATGCTACCGCGCGGGTGGAATTTTTTCGTGCTAAGATCAATTTGCAAATTTGACAAAACAAAAGGAGCGCATTTTGTCTAGCCTTCGTCCCTTTTTTAAACCCTATCGCAAGCAGCTGATTTTGGGACCCTTGTTCAAATTGACAGAAGCTATCATCGAACTTCTTACGCCACTTCTTTTAGCGCGCATTATTGACGCGGGCATCCGTCAGCAGAAAACAGCGCTTATTTGGCAATTAGCTTTGTTGATGGCCTTCTTAGCTTGCTTGGGCATGGCTTCTTCCTTGTTGACCCAATACATGGCTTCCGTTGCCTCACAGGGCGTCGGCACCGCTTTGAGAGAGCGTCTTTTTCAACGCGCCCTGAGGCTAGAAGCGAAAAGTCGAACCCAACTTCCTGCGGCAAGCTTGAGCAATCGCTTGACCCAAGATGTGCTCCAAATCCAGCAAGCGATTGCTTTAGGTATCCGCCTTTTGAGTCGGGCGCCTTTCCTTGCTGTGGGTGCTCTCATCATGGCCTTTTACTTGGCGCCTAGCCTCGCACTGGTTTTGCTCATTACATTACCGCTAGCTGCTTTTCTCCTGGCCTTTCTCATGCGCAAGGGGGCGAAGCTTTATTGGTGCGTTCAGCTATCGCTAGATCGTCTATCTAGTTTGGTGCAGGAACATCTGAGTGGCGTTAGAATCATCCGCGCATTTTGCCGAGAGCGTGAGGCCTATGAGCACTTTGAACAAGAGGCGAAAAATCTTTACAGACGCAGCTATCGAGCGAGCATCTGCTCAGCCTTGATGAACCCGCTTTTGCAACTACTCTTTAATTTCAGCATTGTTTGGGTCTTAGCCAAAGGGGGTCAAGCGGTTGAAGTTGGTGAGGTATCGCAAGGCGAATTATTGGCTTTGACCAATTATCTGGGCCAGATCGTCTTAGCTATGATCGTCATTAGCAACTTGCTTTTGCTTTTCCCTAGAGCCTTTGCTGCCAAAAAAAGAATTCAAGAAGTTTTGGCTTCACCGCTTGAGTCCGAGCCGCCAAAGTCTCAGCCCTTAGAAGAGAGCCAGGGACGAGGCCTGGCTCAACAGCAGCCTGTTGAAGGAGCAGAAGCCATTGAAACGGAGGCAAAAAGAGCTAGCGCCCAAGCAGGACAGGGGGCATTTTTGGTGGTTGAGCACCTGTCATTTCAATATCCTCAAACGGCTGGGCCAGCCTTAAGCGATATTTCGTTTGACCTGAAGCGAGGATCCTTTTTGGGTGTTATCGGTGCCACCGCAGCAGGCAAATCGACTTTGGCACAAGTCCTGCTAGGCTTCTATCCAGACGAGACAAGGGGTGTATCGATTGAGGGAAGATCTTTGCACGATTGGCAGCTTTCCGAATGGCGACAAAAAATAGCTTGGGTGCCTCAACAGCCGATTCTCTTTGAAGGCAGCTTGCGAATGAATCTCATGCTGGGCTTACCTGAGAATAGTCGCTCGGATGGCGAACTTGAGGAAGCCCTCAGATTAGCTTGTGCATGGGATTTTGTGCGCGATTTACCAGGTGGACTGGACAGTCAAGTTAGACGAGGAGGGCGCAATTTTTCGGGTGGACAAAGACAGCGCCTAGCGTTGGCAAGAGCCTTCGTTCGACGAGCAGACCTACTTATTTTGGATGACGCTTTCAGTGCCTTGGACTATCTGACGGAGGAAAAGCTACGGCAGCATTTGAAGGACTTGCCTCACCACCCAGCCGTGATCCTCATTTCGCAACGCGTCCATGCCATCAAGGAGGCTGAGCAAATATTGTTGCTCGATGAGGGCAAGCAAATTGCCTGCGCTACGCATCAGACTTTGTTAGCTGAAGTGCCACTCTATCAGGAAATTGTAGCTTCACAGACGGATAGGGTAAATGAGGGAGGAGAAGGCTGATGGCGATCGCAAGCAAAGCAAGAAAAAGCCCTTATCGCTATTTGATCCGGCAGCTGATGCAAGAACTCAAAAAACAGCCCTGGCAGCTTGCTGGCCTACTGTTCTTAGCCTTCTTTTCGGTAGCAGCTACACTGCTGACCCCTTGGCTTTTGGGACGCTTAATCGACCGAGCTATAGGGGCTGGACAGGTTCTTTGGCATGGTTTTATGCAAGACTTGCTTGCGCTGGCCCTGGCCTATGCAGTCTCAGCTGTCTTTGCTTATGCCTCGCAAGTGTTGGCTCAGCACATGGCTCAAAAGCTCGCTTTAGGCCTACGCCTGGCTGTTTTTGAACGTTTGAATAGCATTCCGTTAGCCCAAGTCGAGCAGGCTGCCAGAGGCGATTTGATACTTCGTCTGAGCTCGGATACAGAAATCCTAGCGGATGGCTTGCAGCAGGCCCTTTTGCAACTGTTCTCGGGCAGCCTTGTTCTGATCGGAGCCTTCATACTGATGTGGCGGCTATCACCTCTTTTGTCAGGCTTGTTGCTCCTACTCATGCCCATTAACTTCCTTTTGACCCGTTTCATCGCCCAACGTTCTCACAGGCGCTTTAAGGAACAAGCAGACTTGACAGGCCGCTTAAATGCCCTAGCTGAAGAAGCCATTACGGAGCGGCAGCTTTTGTTGGCTTATGGTGCTGTTGAGAGCTATGAAAAGCGCTTCGAGCAGCTGAACAAAGAACTCTATGTCAAGGGACAAGCCGCGCAGTTCTATAGCTCCTTAACCAATCCTGGCACGCGTTTTGTCAATAATTTAGCTTATGCAGGCTTGACTTTATTGACTGCCTTTTTGTCTGCTGGGGCGTATTTAACGATCGGTCAAATGACTCAGGCTTTGAGCTATACCCTGCAGTTTGCCAAGCCTGTCAATGAAATATCGGCGGTCTGGACGCAAGTTCAAAATGCCTTAGCAGCTTACGAACGTCTGCAAGAGGTCTTGCTGCTCGAAGAAGAGAAAGACGCCCCGATGGCTAGTGAGCTGAAGCTGCAAGAGGGAGCGCTTGTGTTTCATGAGGTATCTTTCGCTTACGATAAGTCGCGCCCCTTGATTGAGCATCTCAACCTAAGCTTGCCTGCAAAGGCTCGTGTTGCCATTGTCGGGCCTACAGGAGCTGGCAAAAGCACGCTGGTCAATTTGCTTATGCGCTTTTATGAATTGGATGGAGGGAAGATCGAGATTGACGGCCAGAATATTGCAAGCGTCCAGCGATCGAGCTTGCGGCGACAAATTGGCATGGTCTTACAAGAGTCATGGCTGTTTTCTGGCAGCGTTCGCGAAAACATTGCTTATGCCTGTCCAGAAGCTACATTTGAAGAAATTCAGGCCGCGGCCAAAGCCGCACATGCGGATGCATTTATCCAGCGCTTAGCCCAGGGCTATGATACTCAGGTTGGAGCAGGCGGTGTTGAGCTCTCTGCTGGCCAAAAGCAAATGATCTGCATAGCTAGGGTTTTCCTGCTTTCAGCACCTGTGCTTATTCTAGATGAAGCGACCTCCAACATGGATACACGCACAGAGCAACTCATTCAGCGAGCCTTTGCGAAGCTGATGGAAGGGCGAAGCAGTTTTGTTATTGCCCATCGTTTGGCGACGATTCGCGAGGCCGATGAGATCTTAGTTATGGATCATGGACATGTTGTCGAGCAGGGATCTCACGAGGCCTTACTCGCTCAGCGAGGTCTTTATGCTCAGCTTTATGAAAGCCAGTATCGCCAGCAGAGCTGAGTTCCTACTTTGCCAAGCCCCATGAAGCGCTAGCTTTTAGCATCGAATACGCATTAAGAAAGAATAAAAGAACTGCCCTCCATGAGGGCAGTTCTTTTGCTTTAACAAGAGCGTTGATTTTTAACGCGCTAACTTAAAGCTGTCTTTAAGCGAGACAGCGCGATTAAAGATGAGATGATCTGGCTGGCTAGCTGTATCGAGTGTAAAGTAGCCCAAACGTAGAAATTGATAGCGGTCTTCGAGTTGGGCTTGAGCCAAAGCGGCTTCTAGTTTGGCCTCTGAACAGATGACAAGGCTGTTGGGATTCAGCACGTCGAGATAATGCTGGTCGCCAGCGTCAGGATCATCTACTGTAAAGAGACGATCATAGAGGCGAACTTCGGCAGAAACCGCTGTGGCCTGATCTACCCAATGAATCGTGCCCTTGATGCGGCGCCCATCAGGCGTTTCACCTCCACGCGTAGCGGGATCATACTCCGCGAAGACTCTTACAACTTTGCCCTCCAGGTCCTTCTCGCAGCCTGTGCAACGAATGACGTAGGCATGTTTGAGGCGAACCTCATTGCCAGGGAAGAGACGGAAATATTTTTTGGGCGGATCTTCCATGAAGTCATCTCGTTCGATCCAGAGACGCTGACTGAAACTGACCTCTCTTTGACCATCTTCTGGCCTTTCGGGATTGTTGTCGGCTAAAAAGCTTTCTTGCTTTTCCTCGGGATAGTTGGTAATGATGAGTTCGATGGGATCGACTACGGCCATCACGCGCTGGGCATTTTTGTTGAGTTCGTCGCGGAGGCAGTGCTCGAGGAAGGCGTAGTCGACGGTTCCAGGGACTTTGGAGACGCCTGTTTCGGTGATAAAACGCCTAATTGAGCTGGGCGTAAAACCGCGACGACGAAGGCCGCGGAGGGTTGGCATACGGGGATCATCCCAGCCAGCAACCAAGTTGTTTTCGACCAAGTAGCGCAGCTTTCGCTTGCTCATAACAGTGGCATTGATGCCGAGCCTAGCAAATTCGATCTGACGGGGGCGGCAGGGGACAGGGCAATTGGCAATAACCCAGTCGTAGAGCGGACGATGATCCTCGAATTCAATGCTGCAGAGCGAGTGGGTGATGCCCTCAAAAGCGTCTTCCAGCGGATGCGCAAAATCGTACATGGGATAAATCGGCCAAGCATCGCCTGTCACGTGGTGGGGTTGGTGAGAAATGCGATAAATGACGGGATCTCGCATGTTGATATTGCCCGAATTCATGTCGATCTTAGCGCGCAATGTATAGCGGCCATCGGGATGAATGCCACTGCGCATTTCTTCGAAAAGGCGCAGGTTCTCTTCTATGGGACGATTGCGCCAAGGACTCTCTTGACCTGGCTCGGTGAGTGTGCCGCGGCTCAGGCGGAGGGCTTCGGCATCCAATTCATCTACATAGGCCAAGCCCTTTTTGATCAAGGCAATGGCACATTCATACATGCGCTCAAAATAGGAAGACGCGAAGTAAAAGCGGTCTTCCCAATCATAGCCAAGCCAATGAATGTCTTCCTGGATAGCTTCAACGAAACTGCTGTCTTCCTTCGAAGGATTGGTGTCATCCATGCGCAAGTTGCAGAGACCGCCATAGGCTTCTGCCAGGCCAAAGTTAATCACGAGCGCCTTGGCATGACCGATATGCAAGAAGCCATTCGGTTCAGGTGGAAAGCGCGTGTGGAGGGTTTCGCCCTCATACTGACCACCGGGCGCCAGGTCTTCATCGATCAGTTGTGTTATGAAATTTTTGGGGCGGTTGAGCTCGCTAGCCATGATATCTCCTTTTTGTTTATGGATTCTTGCGGATTCTATAGGCGAATCAAAAGAGCAAAAGCCGCTTGGCAGCTTTAGTTCAATTCTTTCTGTAGGCGCGTCAGAGCTTGCTGAAGGCGTTTTAGGCTCTCTTCTTTACCCAAGACCACAGCCAACTCACTGGCGCCACCAGGGGTGACCTCTAGACCACTCAGGGCGACGCGAAGCGGCCACATCACTTGACCATTTTTGAGTTCATGCGTCTGGGCAAAGTCTCGGCAGCAGGCATAAATGCCCTCGTGTGTCCAATCTTCCAAGCGATCGAGCAGCGGCGTGACTTGCTCAAGGACTTGTCGAGCTAGATCGGCCGTTGTTTTCATCTTGCGGTGCTCATAAAGGCCGAGATCATAGTCGCTGGTGACAGGATCCAAAAAAGCCAACTGCTCTTGGGCATCATTCAGACGCTCTAGACGAGGCTGAAGCATGCTGGCCAGTGTTTCTTCTTGCTGCTGGTCTAGATTTTGCCCAGCTAGATGCTTTGACCAGAAGGGGCGAAGGCGCTGAACGAGATCCGAGAGTGGCAGCTCTCGAATATAGTGGGCGTTAAACCAGGCCAACTTTTGGTAATCAAAAACAGATGGCGAGCGAGATAAGCCAGAAATGGTAAAGCCTTCTTCGAGGGCCTTTAATGAGAAAAACTCCTCTTGGCTATTGCTCGGCGCCCAGCCCAGCATGGCTAAATAATTCACAATGGCTTCTGGCAGATAGCCGTCGGCTACGAGGTCAGTAAATGAGGTAGCACCATGTCGCTTGGACAGCTTTTGACCGTCTGCCCCCAAGATCAAGGGAAGGTGGACAAAAGCGGGTACTTCATAACCTAGAGCCTCATAGAGCAAAACATACTTGGGGGTGGAGGACAGGTATTCAGAACCGCGAACGATATGAGTGATGCGCATAGCATGGTCGTCCACGACGTTAGCAAAGTTGTAGGTGGGGTAGCCGTCGCTCTTGATCAAAATTTGATCTTCTAATTCAGCGTTTGGCACGGTGATGGTGCCATAGACAGCATCATCAAAGCTGGTCTCGCCCTCAAGCGGCATTTTTTGGCGGATAACGTAGGGCTCGCCAGCGTCTAAGCGTGCCTGGACTTCTTCGGGAGAGAGATTGCGACAATGACGATCATAACCTGGATGCTGACCTTCTTGGGGCTGCTCTCTCAGACTTTCGAGTCTCTCTTCGGAACAGAAACAATAGTAGGCATGCCCAGAGGCAACCAGCTGCTGAGCCACAGGTAAATAGATGCCCAGTCGCTCGCTCTGAACATAGGGACCACAGTCACCAGGCTTGTCAGGACCTTCATCATGCTGCAGGCCACAAGCTTGCAAGGTCTCATAGATCCGCTCGACGGCGCCAGCCACTTGACGCTCTTGGTCGGTATCTTCTATGCGCAAAATAAAATCGCCACCGAGAGCCTTGGCAATTAAGTACTCATAAAGTGCTGTGCGTAAATTGCCCACATGCATAAAGCCCGTAGGGCTGGGGGCAAAACGAGTACGAGCACGCTTGGACATGAACCTACCTCCTCAAGTCTTAGCAGTCATCAAATCGACAGAGCAACTCAAACATAGGCAGTATATACTAAAGCGATCCAATAGACGGCTTTTGGGGCTTCGATGAGAGGCTTGACGAGCTAAATAGAGGTCATGAAATTGGCCAAGGGGGTTGCGAAGTATTTACGGCTACATTCGTCCGTTTAAGCCAGAACTCAAATTCAAAGAGTTCGCCCAATATCGGGCTTGCTACTGCGGTCTGTGCATGGCGCTCAAACGCCGCTATGGACAATTGAGCCGCTTGCTGGTCAGTTATGACCTCAGCTTTTTTGTGCTGGTTCTAGCTGCACTTTTGGATGAGGATATTCCGCTAGAGTCTGCTCGCTGCGTGGTGCAAGCTTTTCGCGATAAGCCAATTGCGGCGGAGCATGCCTTGCTTGACTTTGCGGCTGACCTTTCTGTCCTCCTTTTTGCTCAGAAATATCAGGATGATCGTCAAGATGGGGAGCTGAATTGGCGACGTCGGGCTTTCGGGCAGTTATTAGCTCAGGCAAGGCGTAAGGCTCAGCTTGCACAAGTCAGTTTGCATGCACAATTAGCGGAAAAATGCTCGGCGATTCAAAGCCTTGAAGCGAACGCGAAAAAACAGCAGGGGTGTTTTGAGGGGCAGACTTGTGGAAAAAATGTAAGTTCCGTTGATTCTATGACTTTGGCTCAGCCTGGCGAGCTAGCTGCACAATTATTTGGCGAAGCGCTCTGGCTAGCTGCTGAGCAGGCCAGGGAGCGCTTTGTCATACGAGCCTTCAATCGCGAAGAAGCCCAAGCTTGGAAGACTGGATGGGTGGCTTTGGGCGCTTGGATTTACCTGATAGATGCCTTAGATGACGAAGCCAAAGACCAACAACACCAACGCTATAATGCATTGCCTTATTTGTCTAAGACAGCCTTCCACCAGCCGGAAGAAAGAGCTCGTCAGCAAGAAATAGCAGAAGATTTGCATCATCAGGCCAAGGAGGCTTGGCCCTGGCGCAGTTTAGACAGCGTTCAAGCCTACCAGATCTTAGTGCTTTTGGAACATCGGATGAGTCAAGCTTTTTCAACCTTGCCTTATCGCCGTTACGAAAGCCTCATAGCCAATATTATCCAATTGGGTTTAGCCGATGTGCGAGAACGTGTTATGGCCAGGCAGAGCTTGCCCAAAACCTAGTGGCCTAGGCGTAGATGCTTCAAAAGCGTGCTGTGAGCTCATGCTAGAATAAAGCCATTTGAGGAGGTCGCTTGATGGATAATCCGTATGAGGTTTTGGGCATTAGCCCGCAGGCTACACCCGAAGAAATCAGACGAGCCTATCGCTCCTTAGTTAAAAAGTATCATCCTGACCAATTTCAAGACAGCACAGCCAAAGAATTGGCTGAGCAGCGCATGATTGTCATCAACCAGGCCTATGATCAACTGACGCGCGGTGCCAACGCGCATCAGGGTGGCGCGCAGAATCCTTATCAACATCAGCAGGCCAGGCAGCAGCAAAGCTGGCAACAGGCCTGGCAAGAACAGCAAGCTTGGCAGCGGCAACAGCAGTTTCGACAAAATTGGCAACAGGGCTATAACCCTTATCGCAATACCTGGGGCAGGCCCCAGCCCTCGAGCTGCTGGGAGCAGTTGGCCTGCCTTTGCTGTGCAGACAGCTGCTGTGAGTGCCTAGGCGGCGACCTGATATCCTGTTGCTGATATGACTTCTGCTCGGATTCTCAGCCGCTCAGCTATCCTATCAGCCCTTTTGGTCATCTTATTGCTTTTAGAGGGTGGTCAGAATCGTTTCAGCCTTTTGCTCTATGGCCTATGTTCTCTGTTGATGATGGCGGCTGTCATTCTCTTTGGGCGACGACGGGCGTTGGGCATCTTTGGGGTCAGTAGTTTGCTCACCTTGCTTTTATTAGGACCCTGGCGCAGTTTGGGCTTTTTTTTCATCGCGGGTCCTTATCCCATATGGAAGGCAAAAGTTGAGTCAGGCCTTTTTTGGGCCAAAAAAGGCAGGGTATGGGTTGGCAAAATAATCTATGCCTTACTTAGTCTTGCTATCTTTGCCTTTTTTATTCACCTAGGCCAGTATTTTCAATTTCTCCCTTTCCCCATAGCAGGGAATCATTTTTTGGCCAAAATTTACGCTTTCTGGCCACTTTTCTATCTCATTTTTTTTGTACTGTACGATTACCTACTGACTTGCAGCCTGCCTTGGCTCATGGCGATGCTAAGGCGAGTGGGATGGCTTTCAGCCTAAAGCTAGCCCAAAGCTTGACTGCCTAAATCCACTTTAGGTGTCTGAAAGCTCAGTTTCGCTAGGCAAAGACAAGGAGAGGTATTTCGGGGCTGGTGAGCTTATTTTCTGATGGGCCAGGCTGGCTTTTGTCCCTTTCGCAAGCGGTAAAAAAAGTGGAGGCAACGTCCCAATAGCAGCAAGAAAAAGACAATTGACAGGCCAAGAATGCTTCGGGCAAGCAAGGGATAGAGCTGGATTTGTTGCTGCAATTGCTTGAGCCAGGACTGGGGTGAGGGCTTGCCAGCGGCCTTGAGCGGTACACTGATGACCAGGCCATTGCGAAAGACGATACGCAGTTTCCCAAGAATGCCTTGATCTATTTCATTACGCTTGCTGCGATCATGGCGATTGTACAGCTGAACCTTTTGCTCGAGCACACTGTCTTCTGTTTTGCTCGAAACGATGTTGAGATCACTAGTGGCTACGAGCGATATATTTTCTTCCTGCTTTTTTTGAGCTTCAGCAATCACTTGGCCTTTGATGAGCCAAGGGCGTATTTCAAAAGACTTGTGAATGAAATCCTCGAGTTGAAGGGCATCTTGCAAGGCTGAGTCTTCTGGGCTAATGGGGATATGCCGATTCTCAAAGTGGAGCAAAAGTGTGTGGGCTACTTGGGGAGCTGGATTGTCGAATAAAAAACAAAACTCAGCCTGCCCGAGTTGCATACTGTAACAAGCACCCAACAGACGATCAAAGTAAGGCCATGCAAAGGCTGAGCGATTGCGGAAATGCAGGTGTTGCTGTGCCCGATATAACCTGCGGTCTCGGGTCTGCAAGATATTCAGAATTTTGGCTTCTTTGCGACAGTGACTGGCTAGCAGGGCAAGATTTTGGCTGCTGTTGCGGCAGAGCAACCAAGCATAGCGATCAGCTTGGCCTATTTTGCGGATCTGTTTGCGATAGGGGATGGAATCGTCGAGATCTGAGTTGGGAGCAGCAGGATCCTCAGGTGACTTTTGAACGGATAGTTCAATCTTGTCCTGTTCAAAACGCTTAGCAAAGGCCAGAAGAATCTGCGCTGCTTCTTCGAGACTAGGCGCCATTGAATCTAAAAGGGCATAGGTGGCCAGGCTATCTTGTTCCAATAAAAGCGCATGGAGCAAATACTCCAAATGGTAGCGTTGGCCGACCTGCAAATAAGGACTGTGTTCGCGGACAGAAGGTTGTTTCTGCCACTGCAGAAGCTTGTTTTGGCGCTCTTGAGTGAGTAGAGCTTGTCTGTAGCCAAGAGCTCGCTGGGTTAGCAAGAAGCTCTGATCGAGCGGATGGTGGTCGACAAACCAAAGGGCGAGTAGAAGATTTAAGCTCAGTGGGCTAGTGTAGAGCTCTTCAGAAGCTTGGCTGATCAGGCAAGAATCTTGCCAGTTTGCAAGGGCTATCAAATGCTGGCTTTGCAAACGGCCTTGAAGCTCGCCAGGTAGATCTAACAGGTGCACAGATGGCGCATGAGCAGAGCTGAATTCCGTTGGCATTACCGCCTGGCTGGGGTGGGTTTGAGGCGCCGCTTTGGGCGGACTTTTGAGTCTGTATGGTGTCGGATGCATAGCAGAATGGCTCTCGTGAACGGCTTTGGCTTGGACGTATAAAATAGAAGGTTGAAAAAAAGAGCCCAGGCTTAGCGTCAAGACCAACAGAAAAGTCAGAACCCAGAAACGAAGAGACGAAGATGTAGAGGGGGACGCGGCCAAAATAAAGGGTGGCTCCTTTCTGTAAAGGTGAATTAAAATAACGAAGTGTGAACAGAGACGTATCCCTTTGTTCTCGAACACCTTTATACTAGGGTACAGCAGAATGCCAGGCTCTATTATCAACAAGTATACGTGAGTATGGGTATAGCTTGCGCAAGGGAGGAAATATGGCAGAACTACGTTGGAATCCAATGATTCAAGATTGGGTGATGATCGCATCTCACCGACAAAGTCGCCCACAAATGCCCAAAGACTGGTGTCCATTTTGTCCAGGTTCAGGCAAAGTACCCGATCATTATGAGGTCTATTGCTATGACAATGATTTTCCAGCGTTATCTCAGACTCCTCCACCCGTTGATCCAGTCGGAACGGATCTCTTCCGGACACAGGAGGCTTACGGTAAGTGTGAGGTCATCCTTTACTCACCCCATCACACGCAAACCGTGCCTGAATTGACACCAGAGCATATACGCAAGCTGGTTGACCTGTGGGTAGAGCGCTTCGAAGCGCTGAGCCAAGATGAACGGGTCAAGTTTGTTTTCATTTTTGAAAATCGCGGTGAAGTGGTAGGCGTGACGATGCCACATCCACACGGCCAAATTTATGCTTATCCTTTCTTGCCCAAAAAGCTGGAGCTTGAATTGATGGCGGAAAGAGATCACTACCAAAAGACTGGCCGTTGTCTATTTGAAGACATCCTGCAAGAAGAAGAAAAAAGCGCCCTGCGTATCATCGACCAAGACGAGCACTTTGTTCTATATTTGCCATTTTGGTCAGAGTATCCTTATGGCGTCCAAATCATGGCCAAGCGACCCGTGGGCACCATTGCAGAACTGACAACAGAAGAGCGGACGAGTTTGGGAAAAATGATTCGCGATGCAGCTGGTATGTTGGACGCGCTGTTTGACATGAAATTCCCTTACATGATGTGTATGTACAATGCGCCTGTCCACTTGGATGAAGCACAGTGGGAGGGACTGCCATTTGTGGCGCCTGGTCAACCAGCCTTCCGTTTCCACATTGCTTTTTATCCACCGATGAGGTCAGCGGAAAAAATCAAGTACAATGCATCTAGCGAGACAGGGGCATGGGCCCACTGTAATACGACCGCACCGGAGCAGATAGCACCTCAACTACGTGAGGCGCTGGAGCGCTATCGAGGAGATGCATGCAAGCAAGCATAAGGGCAGAAAAGAAATTTTGGCAACGCTGGGGAAGCCTCGTGTTGGCCATCCTGCTTTTGGGGATGTCACTGAGTACTTTGGCCTGCAGCCGAGAAAAACAGGAGCAAAAACCAGCGGCTTATGGCGCTTACGGCGTCGAAGTCGCTGAGCGTTTTGTGAAGCAATTCCCATACCGCCGGCCCTATACGGAGCAGGAGCGAGCCGCCAGAGACTTCATTGTGGGGGAGATCAAGGCGCTGGGCTATGAACCTGAGATACAGGCTGTGCCAAGTGCTGGCGACTCTGGCCTTGAGAGCAGCAATATATTGGTTCATATCCAAGGCGCTGGGTTCTATCGTGATGAAGAACCTCTGCCAGGGCATGATCCACGAGTGGGCGGCCATGCCAGTCAGCCGACGGAGCCTAATCTAGAGCGACGCGAAGTGCTTATTGTGGCGCACTATGACGATGCGAAGAGCTTAGATGACCAGGAGGCCTTCCCTGACTATGACGGCATTCACGAGAGTGGAGCTTCGGTGGGCGTCCTACTGCTCTTTCTGAAAGAGCTGGATCCAAGCGCTCAGCCCTATGACATCACGCTGGCCTTTTTGGGGGCAGGGAACGATCGCTACCGCGGTGCCGAAGTTTTGCTCGAGAGTTTGGATGAAGCACGGCGGGGGCGTATCGATTGCGTTTTTACAGTCGAGAGCATCTATGCTGGTGATAAGCTTTATGGCCATGCAGGACATAATTCGGTCGGCCCACACCGCTACGATATGCGCTACAAGCTATACCAAACGACGGATGTGGCTCTCGAATATGATTTGAATGGCGAAATTGGCTCAGATCTTCTGACGAACCAGGGTGGCTATCCAGTTCAGGTGCCAGGGCGAGAAGAACCCACGCTCTACAGAGAATTTACATTGCGGAACTCCGATTATCGTGTTTTTGATGAGGCTGGTCTGCCTGTCCTCTATTTCGAATCCGCCAACTACAATGTGGACGCTGCCAACAAAGTCATTGACTCTATTCACCCCGCTTTTAGCAATACGAGTGGATCTATTTTTGGAACCAATCACGATTCCTTCTCTTTTCTGAAAGAGCAACTGAAGGGTGGCCAGCTGGAGCTCAGAATCAATACAGTGGCTTTTTTGTTGTTACATGTTCTGCCGAAGGGTACTCGGAATTATCGTTCAGCATCAACTCTGGCTGCAGAAGCGGTAGACCGCAGCATGGTTAAGAGTCAGCAAGCTAAGAGCAAAGCGAGCAGTAGCTCGACACCAGGCAGCCACTGATCGACCTGCGCCAACTAAAGACAAAAGGCTGAAAGCATCGAGAAATGGCAGGGGGCTCAAAGCAGCCACTTTGCGAACGGAAACAAGACTAAGGTAGACTGAAAGCATCCAAGATCGTAAAGGAGAGGGCTATGTTGCAAGGCTATTTGTTTAACTCAGTGATTCAGCAGTTACCTGTTTTAGCAAGCTCTTGGCTGAATTGGGGAATATGGCTACTGGCTGCGATCATTTTTGTCATTGCAGAATTGGCCACGGTGATGCTGGTTAGCGTTTGGTTTGCCGCTGGAGCAGTGATTGCCTTGGTAGTGGCAGCCTTCGGAGGACCTGTTTGGTTACAAGTGCTTCTCTTTATTCTGAGTTCTTTTGCTTTGTTGGGTTTGACTTGGATTTTCCGAGATCGCTTGGCTATTGGGAATAAGGCCTATATTCCCACCAACGCCGATCGTCTTGTGGGTACAGAAGTTGAAGTGATCAAAAAGATTGAAGCCCTCCAAAGCGGAGCCGTGCGTGTCGAAAAGCAAATTTGGTCAGCTAGAGCTGAGGACAAAAAGGTCATTGAGGTCGGCCAAAGGGTGCGGGTCAGTCGCATCGAGGGCAACCACTTAGTTGTGACAGAAGCTGCGGTATCCCAGACTGAAGCGGATGCGTAGACCAGACTTTGCTCAAATTCTGTTCTAAAATCGTCTGAAACAGATGGGCTAGATAGTCTTATAATGTTGAGGTGATAGGCAGTGAAAAGCAGCTGCCAAGTAGAGGAGGAAGAGCCTTATGAAAGATTTTATAGGCTTGGCCTATGCACACGAGCTGAGCAAGGGGCCGATCATTGTTTTGATCATCATTGCTTTAATTGTGCTTTTTATCGTGCGGAATATCCGTATTGTCCCACAGGCGCGCAATTATGTGATTGAACGTTTGGGCGCCTACAAGGAAACATGGGACACAGGCATCCATTTTAAGATCCCCTTTATTGATCGAGTTGCCAAAATTGTATCGATCAAAGAGCAGGTCTTTGATTTTGCTCCACAAGCTGTGATCACCAAAGACAATGTCACGATGAAAATAGATACCGTTCTTTTTTATCAAATCACAGATTCGAGACTTTATACCTATGGTATTGAGAATCCCAACATGGCGATTGAGAATCTGACGGCTACAACCTTGCGTAACATTATTGGTGACCTTGAGCTCGATGAAACCTTGACCTCGCGTGATTTGATCAATGCCAAGATGCGCGAAATTCTTGACGAAGCGACAGATCCCTGGGGCATCCGCGTTAACCGTGTAGAACTCAAAAATATTCTTCCGCCCAAAGACATTCAAGAAGCTATGGAACGCCAGATGAAGGCAGAACGCGAAAAGCGCGAAAGCATCCTGAAGGCGGAAGGTGAGCGAGAAGCTCAGATTCGGGTGGCTGAAGGTGAAAAAACAGCGGCCATCTTGCGAGCAGATGCTCAAAAAGAAAGTCGCATTCGCCAAGCTACAGGTGAGGCTGAAGCTATCCTCAAAGTCCAAGAGGCCACTGCACGGGGTTTGCAAATGATCAAGGAAGTTGGGCTTGATCCAGCTGTCATTTCTTTGAGGAGCTTAGAAGCCCTCGAAAGGGTCAGCGAGGGGCAGGCAACGAAGATCATCATTCCTTCTGAACTGCAGAACTTAGCCGTGCTGGGAACGACACTCAAAGAAATGGCTTCCTCAACCCAAAAGAACTGATGCATTAAAGAATGGATGACAGGCGAGCTTGTCTAAGCAAAAGCGTGCTTTTGTTCGGGCAAGCTCGTTGTTTATTTTGACTTAGGGGGCAGCGCTCTTGTGATTTATGGATTGGAACTCAAAAACTTTGGGCGGCATGCTTATTTCTCGCTAGGTCTCAGAACCCAGGAGTGGCTGAAGCTGCACCGAGCGAGTGCTCAGGAACTTATGCGCACAATTGAGCAGCAAGTTTTGTTTCCGATGGGGGCTATGACCGTTCTTCTAGGACGCAATGCCGTAGGCAAATCAGCTGTCTTTCGTGCTTTGAGTTTTTTGAATGTAACCCTAAGAGAGAATTTAGACAAGGCCATCCACCTAACAGCTGAGGGGGATATTCGGAGGCTGCTTAAGGCGGGGGCAGGGGCGACTTTCTCTATTGTCGTCTTGCTTGGCGATGCTGAAGCGGGTCAGGCTTATCGGTATCAATTAGCCATAAGGCGCGAGGGTCAGAAGGCCAGCATCGAACATGAGAGTCTGTGGCAACTAGCCGGTTTAGCCCCTCAAGATAGGCCTCTGAGTTCTGATGAAAAACTTAAGCTAAACGATTTACAAGCTGATTTACGCCCTTATTTTGAACACAAGAAAGCACCTGCGTGTCTATTCGAAAGAAGGTCAGGGCAGATTTTTGTGCGACACCAAAAATGTTCGCTTGACCTAGATGAGGCGATGAGTTTTTTGACCTGGACTTGCCAAGAGGCAAAAGCGAGTCAAGGGCAGCCTCATTTTTTGGGGGCACAGTTTAGCAGCGAAGAGATGTCGACCTGGATAAAGGCCTGCAGCTGGGTGCAGCAGCAATTAGCAACAGCCTTTTTGTGCCGCTTTTTGGAAGAGCTACCCCAAACGCAAAATCGCAGAGAACGAGGCCCGCAAGTCTCCAAAAAAACAGATTATCCCCGCTTAGCCAATGGCCTGGATGAACGAGCGGAGGATCTGCTCCACTTGCTGCGCCAACAACGCAAGGA
>JAEZYR010000052.1 GCA_023442635.1 Bacillota bacterium
TTTGATATCGATGCCAACGGTATCGTGAACGTGTCTGCCCAAGATAAGGCAACGGGCAAGAGCCAAAAGGTGACCATTACAGCTTCGACCAACCTCAGTAACGAAGAGATCGAAAAAGCTGTCAAAGAAGCCGAGCAATTTGCAGCTGACGACAAGAAAAAGCGCGAAGAGGTTGATGCTAAGAACCAGGCTGAGTCGACCATTTACATGGCCGAAAAGAGCATCCGTGATTTGGGCGACAAGCTCGAGGCCAATGAGAAGAGTGAGCTTGAAACGCAGATTGCGGCGGTCAAGCGGGAGATTGAGGCCAATCAGGTTGAGGGTATGAAGCAGGAGAGTGAGAAACTCCAGCAGCTCATCTACAAGCTGAGCGAGAAGCTCTACCAGCAAAATGCTACTCAACAACCTGAAGTGACCCAGGCTGAGCCAGATGCTGGCCAGTTCAAGGATGGCGGCGCCGATCAGGCCTAAGTTTTGGATTGGCTTAAAACGTACGCGAGGAGGAAGCGGCTGAGGAGACCTTGGCTGCCCCTCTCCCTTACGGCAAGAAAGAGGCTGTTGGCGTATCCTACTAGGCGCACAGAAGAACATATATGGACAGAGACTGTGCCAGCTCCTGAAGGGCTGGCATCTTGTCTAGAGACTAGGCTTTGCTCTTGGCCAGATCCTTTGGACTGCGTGAAGAGATTAGGGCAAGCGAGTGGTAGTGAGCAAGGTTCAAACATATGGGTTTTGAACCCTAGGGCGCTAGCAAACGTAAAGATAGTAAAAGAGAAAAGGAATCATTGATGGCAGAGAAGAAAGACTACTATGAGCTCCTAGGGGTCAGCCGTCAAGCTAGCAACGATGATCTAAAAAAGGCCTATCGACAGCTGGTCAAGCGTTATCATCCAGATGTCAGCCAAGATCCAGATGCAGAAGAGCGCTTCAAAGAAATCAGCGAAGCCTACGCGGTCTTGAGCGACCCCGAAAAACGTCAGCAGTATGATCAGTATGGCCACGCCGCTTTCACTGGAGCAGGTGGAGCTGCTGGCTTTGATATGAATTTTGACTTTAATGACATTCTCCGCCAGTTTTTTGGTGGGGGTTCAGGCTTCGGTGGTTTTGCTTCTTCAGGCCCCTTCCAAGCTTCGCGCAGAGCCACCGTCACGCCAACGCAAGGCGCCCACATACGCTATCGCATGACTTTGGATTTTCTAGAGGCGGCCTTTGGGACTGAGCGCGATATTGTCGTCAAAAAAGAAGACCTGTGTCCAGTCTGTGAAGGCAGTGGTGCTGAACCGAATACAGAAGTCAAGACTTGCCCCCATTGTCAAGGCACGGGCGTGGTTCAAGAGCGGCAGCAGACTCTGTTTGGGACGGTGATGAGCCAGCGCGTTTGTCCCCATTGCCAAGGTTCAGGCAAGCAAATTGAGCATCCATGTCACCACTGCCACGGTCGAGGTCGAACCCAAACCGAACAACAAGTGCATGTGAAAGTTCCTGCTGGTATTAACCAGGGGGAAATGCTTACGATGCGCGGGGCGGGTGAGCCTGGTGAGCACGGAGGCCCCTATGGAGATCTGTATATTCAGATCCAAATTAAGCCCCACGCCATTTTCCAGCGCGAGGGCTACAATGTCTACTGTGAGTTGCCAGTGACCTTCGCCCAAGCAGCTTTGGGAGCCACTGTAGATATACCGACGATTGACGGCCCAGAACCCTACCAAATTCCAGCTGGTAGTCAGGCTGGTGATGAGATTCGCTTGAGATCTAAGGGCATCCCCGTGCTCGGTAGAGATCGTCAGCGAGGAGATCAGATTGTGACGCTCCAGCTCGAAGTTCCGCGCAATCTCTCAGAAGAGCAACAGCAGCTATTGAGGAACTTTGATGACACGCTTCATGCAGGCAATTACCAAAAAAGGGAACGCTTTTTTGATAAACTCAAAAACCTCTTTCGCAGCTGATGATTTGAAAAACTAAAGAGGTATGTATGGATACAGAACAAGTTTGGCTAGAGTTTCAAATCAGTTGTGACAGCGACAGCGCGGATCTCATTTCCGAGCTTCTGACTGAAGAAGGCGCCCTGGGTGTTGCTATTGAGGATCCAGAGGATCTCAAGCGTCTTCTCGAGGATGACCAAACGACTTTATTCTTGGATCCCGACCAAGTCTCCATGTTGTCAGGACCTGCCATCTTGCGCGTGTGGTTTCCCGATGATCAAGAGGGTGATACCCAGCGCTATGAAGCCTGTATCCAGGATATTTTGGCTCGAGTTGAGCGAGAAACAGGTTTCCAATCAACGCTGCTTCAGCATAAGCAAGTTGGTCAAAATGACTGGGTCGAAAGTTGGAAGAAGTACTACCATACCTTACAGATTAGTCGTCGCTTGTGGGTCGCGCCCACTTGGGAGGATATCGAAGTGCCCACAGGCGTCACCTGCTTGCGCTTAGATCCTGGGGCGGCCTTTGGTACGGGTAGCCATGAGACGACCGCTCTCTGCCTAGAGGCCTTAGATGATTTTTTGCATCAAGGTTCCAAAGTTTTGGACGTGGGGACAGGTTCAGGTATATTGGCAATTGCTGCGGCTAAACTAGGCGCTAGGCGTGTGGACGCCTGTGATACAGATCCTCATGCGATCAAAGTAGCTGAGCAAAATGCAGCGGCCAATGGAGTGGGTGATCGTATTGCATTTTGGTCTGGACCATTAGCGGCGAGAGAGGGTATATGGACGCAAGCAGAGTTGACAGACAGACTCGAAGTGGAGCGCCTGGAGAAAGCCTATGCTCGTTATGATCTGATCACGGCCAATTTGCTGGCAGACATTATTGTGGCTGAGATGCCAAAACTCGCAGCTGCGCTCTCAGAAATGGGCATTTTGATTTGCTCTGGCGTCATCAAGGATAGGGGAAAAGACGTGATCCGCTGTGCACAAAAGCATGGCCTGAGATCACACAGCGTGATGGAGCGAAATGACTGGCTCTGCCTGCTCTTTGTGCACCAAGATCAAGGGCAATCTGCTTATGATGAAGTGCAACTAAGTTCATAAGATTCCTCTTAAGCATCTAGAAAAGAGACTCCTCGAAAGTGAACTGAGCCTCCTGGATCTGGGCTTTCTTTGGCCAAATTCAGGTTGAAGTTCAAAGCTGAGGAGTCTTTTTGTTGAGGAAAAAATTGAGGAAAAAGCAGCTATGAGTTATTTCTAGGATCAAGATAGTTGGGAAGGGTCTTGGACTTTTTCTGGGTTTAAGGGCTCGGCTGGGTTGCAGGATAGCGAATGAATGCGGCGCAATTCGCGTTGGCGTAAAAGAATGAGGAAAATGAGACAGCAGACTACAGCAAGACCAGAAAGAAGACCAATCATAAAGCTGTGGTAGCTCATCATGAGTTTTAGAGGCTCAGACAAGATCGCGAAAGCCCACGACGTAATGGGGGAGGATAAAGACATGCTATGGCACTCCTCTTCATTCTTGGATTAAATATTGATCTGACCGGATCATAGCATAAGCCAGATGGCCTATTTGAGGGGAAATAAACTTGTCTAATAGATGGCTTGCTATTTGTGGGTTTGACTAGATATAGTAGAGAATAGATGATTGATATGTGATAATATGACTGAAAGAAAGAGGCATATTTTAGGCAGAAAGCATGATTTCTGACGTTAGGCCTCGGTAATCTCGCATGATATGAAGGAGGGTGTCCATGAAAAAAGAACTCCTCGCTATGATTTTGGCTGGGGGGCAAGGCTCGCGATTGGGGTGTTTGACAACGCATATGGCCAAGCCAGCCGTGCCTTATGGAAGCCGTTATCGCATCATTGATTTTACCTTGAGTAATTGCACAAATTCGGGTATCGATACGGTTGGCGTGCTGACCCAATATCAGCCGCTGGCCTTGAATACCTATGTTGGCAATGGGCACCCCTGGGATCTTGATCGGTCGAATGGTGGTGCCTTTATTTTGCCGCCCTATCAGCATGCGAGTGGCAGCGATTGGTACAAGAACACGGCCAATGCGATCTACCAGAACATCGCTTTTATGGATAGTTTTAATCCAGAGTATGTTCTGATTCTCTCAGGTGATCATATTTATAAAATGCGCTATTCCGCCATGCTCGAAGAGCATATAGCGAGCGGCGCAGATGTGACGATTGCCGTTTACGAAGTTCCTTGGGATGAGGCAAGTCGCTTTGGCATCATGAATTGCGACGAGAACGGCCAGATTGTTGAGTTTGAAGAAAAACCAGCCAAACCGAAGAGTAATTTGGCTTCAATGGGTATCTATTTGTTCAATTGGCAACTTTTGCGCAAAAGCCTTATTGAAGATGAAGAAGACCCAGAGAGTGAGCTTGACTTTGGGCGCAACATCATTCCGCGTTTGCTCAAAGAAAATAAAAAGCTGATGACCTATCGCTTTGCGGGCTATTGGAAGGATGTTGGAACCATCAAATCGTTGTGGGAATCCAACATGGATATTTTGGATAGACCTGACGACATCAATTTCCATGAAAAAGCATGGCGTATTTATTCTAGAAACCCAGTTCGTCCAGCTCACTATATTGGCGTGGGCGCTCGTGTCAGATCCTCAGCATTGACAGACGGCTGTCATATCAGCGGTGATGTCGAGCATTCAGTTCTTTCCCACTCAGTCAGGGTGGAGGCAGGAGCGGTCGTGCGCGATTCTGTCCTGATGCCGGGTGTGACCATACGCAAGGGGGCTAGGGTCGAAAAAGCCATCATCGGCATGGGCACAGAGATCGGTGAGGGTGCTCAGATTGGTGGCGGTGATGGCAAGGGCAACCCCTACTACAACAGCCGCATATGTGCGGACGGTATTACGCTGGTCGATGGCGGCCTGAGCATTCGAGCCGAAGCCAAGATACCAGGCAACTGCATGGTTTGCACACAGGTCGACGCTGGCGAAGAATCTGTCATTGAGAATGAGTCAGTGTCAGCACTATAAGGGGGAAATATGCTTAGAAATTGCTGTGGCCTGATTATTGCCGACGATCACCGGATTCATTTAGGTGAACTGAGCCGCCCTCGTGCGCTGTCGGCCATGCCCTTTGGCGGCCGCTATCGGATTATTGACTTTTTGCTTTCCAACATGGTGAACTCGGGTATTCACACGGTGGGTATCACGACCTATAACAAATACAAAAGCCTGATGGATCATATTGGCACGGGCAGTGCCTGGGACCTCGATCGCAAGACTCAGGGGCTGTATTTGATGACACCTTTTGTCAGCTCGGATAGCTATGTAGGTTCGGGTAGCGATGACCTATCGGCTATCTTGAATCTCTATCGGGAATTGACGCAACCTTACATCGTAATTGCCAGCAGCAACGTGATCATGAACTGCAATTTTGCGGACCTCGAAAGCTTTCATCATGAGCGCAAATCGGATATTACGGTCATGTATAAGCGTGATGGTGAAAAGGTCGACCAGCCGAATGTCATTTTGGATATGACACGCCTCGGGAGGATCAAGGGTGTCTTTGAGAACCCCCTTAATCCAGTTTCCAATCGTTCGAGCCTCGGGGTGGTGATGATGCACCGAGATCTGTTTGTTCAACTCCTAGGAGATGCGATTTCACGTGGCGAACGCGATGTAGACCTGGCTTATTTCCTGAAACAGTATGACCGCTACAAGGTTTATGGCTATGAGTTCAAGGGTACGGTGTTGCGGATCAACTCCGTACAAAATTACTTCCATGAGACGATGAGGGTTCTGGGTGAGCCTGAATATAGCGATATTTTCTGGCCGACGCGTCCTGTTTTCACCAAGGTCAAGGACGAGGCGCCAGCTATCTACTCAGACTCCTGTGTCGTTGAACACTCGATGGTATCAGACGGTTGTCGGGTTCAAGGCAGTATCCAGCATTCCATGCTCTTCCGCGGCGTAACGGTTTGTGGCCAAGCGCGTTTGAAAAATTGCATTATCTTCCAAGATAGCTACATTTCTGAGGGCTGCGAGCTGGAGAATGTCATCATCGACAAGGACTGTGTCATTCGCCCAGGCATTAAGCTGATCGGCCAAGAAGCCTATCCGATGGTCATCGGCAAGGGGGCTGTCGTATGAAGCCGTCCGTGCTATTTATTGCCTCAGAAGTCGCCCCCTTTGCAAAAGTCGGAGGTCTGGCCGATGTGGCCTCAGCCCTTCCCAAAGCTCTGCGTGCCGCTGGTGTCGATTGCCGCGTGATCCTGCCTCTATACCGGCGCATCCGCCAACAATATGGAGATCGTTTGCGCTTTCATCGCTGGTCCATGCTGAAAATGGGATGGCGGACGATGTACACAGGCTTGCTCAGCCTCGTCGAAGATGGCGTTCAATATTATTTCATCGACAACGAATATTATTTTGGCCAAGATGGAATCTATCTAGACTATGGTTTTGATATTGAACGCTATTGCTTCTTTCAGCGAGCCGTTCTTGAAGCTCTGGGCGCGCCCATGGACTTTTTCCCTCAAATCCTGCACTGTAACGATTGGCAGACGGGGCTCATACCAGCACTCCTCCAAGCTCACTACTGGCCAGCGGGCTTTTTCCGTGATGTCAAAACCGTTTTCACCATCCATAACCTTAGGCACCAAGGCATCCATTCGGCAGAGCGTATAGCGGATCTTTGTGATTTGTCGCCTGCCTTTTTGCATGACTTTGGCGTTCTCAAGGACGGTTTAGCCAATATGCTTAAGGCAGGTTTGGTCTATGCCGATCAGATTACGACTGTTTCTCCGAGCTATGCCGAAGAAATTTTGATGCCCTATTATGGTGAGGGACTTGACGGAGTGTTGGCGGCTTATCGCGAAAAACTCTCTGGCATTCTCAATGGCTTGGATACAGCTGTTTGGGATCCTGAAAGAGATGAAGCGCTTCCCCAAAAATACAATTTAGACCGTGTGGCAGAAGGCAAAAAAGCCTGCCGTTCAGCTCTGTTAGCTGAGTTAGGCATGCCAGAAGATCCCGCTCGCCCCTTGGCCGTTTTGGTTTCGCGCCTTGTCGACCAAAAGGGTTTGGATCTTTTGCTGCGCGTCCTCGATGAGCTTCTTGATACAGGTATGCAGTTGATTGTTCTTGGCACTGGCGAGGCCTATTACGAACACGAGTTGCGCGCCTGTCAGGAGCGTCGCCCCCAGGACTGCCGAGCCTTGCTATGCTTCGACAATCACATGGCGCACAAACTTTATGCTGCGGCAGATCTTTTCTTGATGCCATCTATTTTTGAACCCTGTGGTTTATCACAGATGATTTCTCAGCGCTACGGTACCTTGCCAGTTGTGCGTGAAACAGGTGGTTTGCGAGATACCGTCTTGCCCTATAACGAATACACGGGTGAGGGGGATGGCTTCTCATTTGCCAATATCAACGCCCATGAGTTTCTCTTTACTTGCCAGTATGCCGTACGTGTCTACCGCGAAAGACCAGAAGCCTGGGCAAAATTGCGAGAGCAAGCCATGCGCAAAGACCTGAGTTGGACAAGATCCGCACAAGCTTATATCAGCTGCTATGAGCGTTGCTTAACCCCAAATGGAGCAGATGAGCAAAGCTCTTCCCATGAGCTGGATTCAGCCAAAGTGGAGTCTTCCTCAGAGACGCTAGAGGCTAAACCTAAACGCTCAAGCCGTTCGAAGACAGCCAGCGAAAAGAAAAGCAGCTCAAGCAAAAAACAAGCTGGAACGGCAGGCTCAGCTAAGGCGAAAACAACTCCAAAGCGAAAGGCGAGCACAAGTAAGACGACGCTTGCAGAAAGCCCTAAGGCAGGCTTAAAGGCCGCCACTAACGATGAGGAGAAAAGCGATTCGCCAGTGGGAAAGAAACGCCGTCAGCCTACAAAGAAGAGCAAAGCAGAGCCAACCCAAGCTTAGAATAGAAGTCTCGAGATTGGCCTAACTTAGCTTAGAAGAAAAGCAGTCTGGACTCCATTCAAAGTCAGGCTGCTTTTTTGACTCAGTGCTAAGGAGCTGTGTCTCTGATAAAGTAAACTTATGGCGAAAGTGACAGCAAGTGCAGAGTCTTGAGCATAAGCATGTTCT
>JAEZYR010000070.1 GCA_023442635.1 Bacillota bacterium
GGTGCAAGCTCAAAGGAAGGGGTGGCACTCAATCACGCTCCCCAGAGTCTGGGTTCTGGCATGCCCTGGGCACAGATAGGCATCATCTGGCCAAGTCCGAATCCAGTCGCGCAATTTGTCCAACGACTCTTTTTGCGCTTCGGGAGAAGAACCTGGAAAATCACTGCGCCCAATACTATCCGCAAAGAGGATGTCCCCTGTTATGGCAGCGCGCAAACGATCGCCCTCGTAAATGAGATAGAGGGTATCCCCCAGACTATGCCCTGGCAAAAGATGCACTTCTAGGCGCCAGAGACCAGAGGGAGCAAGGCTCATCGCATCGCCATCTTCGAGGCAATAGGCCTCCGCCTCCACCTTCTTCTTCGCCTCCCCCAAATTTGCGTCGGGATAAGCATGCGCAAAGCGCAGCGTCTGAAGGCGGCGACTATAGGGCAATAGACCCAGCAAATCGCAGAGGTTGTATTCCATATCCTCCACATAATATTGTGTGCCTTCGCTCAAGAAGATCGGAACTTCAGCCAAGAGATAGTCGTCCAAGCAGCGGATATGGTCGATGTGCCCATGCGTCAAAAAAAGGTGTATCGCCCGTGAGCCTGCAATCTCCTGAGCTTCTTCGATAGGCAAAGCAGCGTCAAAGAAGAGCGCCGTCTGCGGCAACAACAACGCATAACTATGCGCTCGCCCAACGCGCTCAGAAAATTGGAGGAGTTCCACCTCACCCCAACAAGCTAGGGTACGTCCATTCATGACTTCCCCTCCTTTTGCTTTTGGATTTCTTTTTCGAGTCGAGCCAAAAGCTCCTCCAACTCCTGCTGGAGTGCCTGGAGTTGCGCCTCGGCCTGAGGACTTTTGGCGGCATGCGCATAGAGGTAGAACTTAATCTTCGCTTCGGTTCCCGACGGCCTGGCCGCAAAAGTCAGCGTGTCATCTTTGCCATAGAAGAAACGCAATAAATTCGTCTGCAGCGGCTCCATAGATGCATCTGAAAGCTCATCAATCGACAAGGCACTCGTCTTGGTTGGCGAGCTTCCAGCACAAAAATGCTGAGTTTTTTCGCTTCTTTCTTCTTGGAATTTAAGGGTGTAGCGCTTGCCGTACTCAAAGTCCTCTACGAGGCGCAAATTAAGCCCTGCTATGGTCTTCGGCCAATGTTCTGGCTGACGCAAGGCAATCATCAGACCATCGATGAGCTGCTTGCCCTCCGCCCCTTCGCGACGCAGCTGGATCGGATGTGCACGATAAGCGCCAAATTCCTGCTCCAAATCGGTCAGGCGCTGCCACAAAGTGGCGCCTTGCGCCTTGTAGCGTTCGGCCAATTGAGCGACCCAAGCCGCAGCTTGTACGCCGTCCTTATCGAGAACCCGCGTGCCCAAGCAGTAGCCGATGCTCTCTTCGAAGCCCATCAAAAAGGCGTCTTTTGAGCCACTCGCCTCTTCTGCTTCGCGCGCGACCTCACAGATATTTTTGAAGCCTGTTCGGGTCGAGCGTGTAACCAGGCCTCTTTTCTTGGCAATATCCAAGGCAAAGTTATCGCTTACCAGTGTATTGGCAAAATAAGCTGGCTCGGGCAGCGTACCACTGATGCGCCGAGCGTATTCGTAGCCGTCTAGCAGCAAGGCTCCCAGTTGGTTGCCATTAAAAGCGCGCAAGTTCCCCTCAGCATCACGGGCCGCTACGGCTAGGCGGTCCGAATCTGGATCGGTCACCAGTACCAGATCCAAGCCCAACGGCTCTGCCCAATCCAAAACGATCTGCATGGTTTCTGGCAATTCTGGATTCGGTTGCTCGATGCCTTCAAAGTCTGGATCTGGCTGCAAGTGAGCTTCCAAAAGCATCGTCTGACGATAACCTAAGCGCTCCAAAAGGCTTGGCACATAGCGGCCGCCTACGCCTTTCATGGCGGAATAGCCGATTTTGAGTTCTTTGCGAGCTCGCAAATTATGGGCTAGTGCAAGCTGGCGCTGCTCTAGAAGGTCAGCTGGGCCACTCTCTTGGCTGTGCTCTTGCCGCCAAACTCGAGCGGCCTCATGCACACTCGCCTCACGGAAAATTTTAATTTCTTCTACGATGGCATCAAGATAATCTTGCTCCAAACTGGCATCTAGTGGTCGGATATGACGCTCGATCTCTTCTCGATCAAAGGCATGTTCTGGCCAAGTGGGGAGCTTTTTGATGCTCTTCATGGCCGCTGCCACTTCGGCCGCCAGGGTTGGGTCGCACTGAATGCCGTCTTCTCCATAGAGCTTAAGACCGTTGTAGCGTCGGTCATTGTGAGAAGCTGTAACCATCAGGCCTGCTAAGGCATTTAGAGGACGAATGCTGTAAGCCAGGCGTGGCGTCGGTGCAGCTTGCTTGTCTAGACGAACTTGGAGGCCTTGCAAGGCCAGCTGTTCAGCTGCCAAACGCGCAAAGTCTGCTGAGTCATAGCGCGCATCAAAGCCGATCACGACGGGTCTTTTCTCGCGCTCTTCGTAGCTGTAACGATTGCAGAGCACTTGAGCCAAGGCGGCTGATGCTAACTGCACCGTATAGCGATTCAAGCGGTTGAAACCTGGCTCCACCAAAGCGCGCAACCCTGCAGTACCAAAGGCCAAGTCCTGATCAAAGGCGTCACTCAATTCGGCAGCGATATCTTCGTAGCGACGGCGCAGGGGCAGCAAAGCAATGTCCCCGTAAGTCATATCTGGGTCGGTCAATTCTTCTCGGCTCGTCATGACATAGCGCAAGATGGCGGCCAAGCGCAATTCATCATCGACATCGGCAGAACTCAGCCAACGCTGAAGACCTGGGTGGCTGAGCAGGAGCGTTTGCAAGCAATCACTCTCGAGTAAGGGCTGGCTCATCTCCTCACTCATGGCTTGCAGGGCTTCGATGAAGCCCTTGCCAGGTTCACAAGCCCGCAAAGGTACACGCATGCTTTGTTCTTTTGGCTCTGTTTGAGCTTTTGTCTTTTCTGCTGTTGCCAGCTTTGCTTTGTTTTCGTCTTTTTGGTCTACTGGGTCTAAATGCTGACTCATCGCGCGTGCCTTTCTGAATATTTTTGATCTTCTTACTTTGATCTGGTGACTTGCTGTAGCATGGTTCACAGCTGACGGCCCCATGATGATCATTTGGTGGATATGGGCTATGTACTAGCCGCCTGAGAGCATCAAGCTGGTGCTGGCGAATAAGCCGTCCTTCGTTTAGTTGCGACTGCGCCCAAAAATGCGCAAGATCCGTAAAAACAAGTTGATAAAGTTCAAATAGAGGGTGAGCGCTGCACCCAAGGCCAGGGTCTCATCTCGGCGCAACATAGCGCCATCAAATTGCGCTAGCGTACTGACCGACCTTACCTGCTGGTCTTCTGGCTGGAAGCCTGGGTTGACATAGGGGCCATCGCCTCTTGTGACCTGCTCAAAGGCCATCATGCGAATCCGTTGCATGTCAGCAGCTGTGAGGCCAACAAAGACGGCCAAGATGACATAATTCATGATGTAATCGACAGTCTCATAGGCAGGAAAAATACGAGCTAGCAAAAGGTTGAGCGCCGATACGATGAGGGCGCCGATGAGGAGCATCCGCCCGATGGTGCCGAGCACGCTGAGGTTGCGCTTCGTGTAATAGCCCCAAAGCGCCATCACCCCAAAGACGAGGGCGGCGGCAAAAAAGGCAAAAGCGACACTCACGACCTCGTAAGCGAGCAAAATAACCGACATGGTCAAGCCATTGATCAGCGAATAAAGAATAAAAAGAACGCGCGCCAAGGCTGGTTTGACCTTGTATAAAGAAACATTAACCGCAATGACAAGGCCTAATTCAACAATCACAAAAATAAAGAACGGCACACGGAAGAAAATCGAGCGACCTATCGCGGTATAAACAGCTCCATAAGCTGCAAGCGCGCTCAGCAAAAGCCCCAAGCCCATCCATGCAAAAGTCTTCATGAGGATGCTTCGGAATCGGCTCTGCTGCATGTCTGTCAAAGCCGCATAGAGATCTGGGGAGCCGGACGGGGGCATCCCCATCCATGACGATGGCTGTTGCGATGTAAAAGGCATAGTCCTTCCTCTCATTTCTACATTCAAGGCATTCTGTAGCCTATTCTAAACCTCCAAACGGCCAAAAAGCAGTATCAAAAAAGCAAGACCAGGTATGCGCTGGTCTTGCTTCGCTATGAAAAGCCTAGTCGCCTACAGAAGGCGAGAAACGCTCATGTCTTGGCGTCTTAATCGTCCGCTTCTTCTTGCAGAACAAGAGCGCCCTGAGGATCGCCCACCTCGTCTTTGTTGAGCGCATTCAGGGTGAAAAAGCGTTCGACAAAGTTCTGCGCATCTTCTACGAACTTTTCACTGTCATCGCCTTCGAGATGGTGGCTCAGGAGTTCGACATCGTTGAGCAACTGCCCCGTCTGCTCGCCACTCAAATATCTAAAACGCCCTGTTCCCCATTGAATATGTTGAGGATTGCTGGCGTTGTGATAGTACTGCCAGAAGAGCAGAGGTTCCTCGAGATCTGGCAAGCACAGAATTTGTTCTGCCTCGACGACCACAAATGGCTCATCCTGATCATCCCTTTGGTCACTCTTCTGCACAATGGCCAAGGCTCTAATCCTGCGAGCGTCTTCGGACTCTTCTTCGTCCGCACGCTCCGTAAAGACCAGCAAATGGCCTGGCTTGAGCTGCTTCATGCGGATGGCCTTGCCCTTGCTGTTACCGCCTGCAAAACTGCCAGCTGGTCTTTGCCAATGTGCCAACTGTTCCGCCAGGGCTGCTGCATCTGTCAAAGGCAGCTCGTCCGCTTCGTCCAAGCGGAAGGCGACGCCATAACTCGGGCCAGTGCGGCGAGGTGTGCGCTTGTCGATAGGGCTTTTGCGGCGGGTGGATCGAATACTCTGAAGAATGTTCTTCTCACGATTTTCTTGGCGCTGGGCTTGACGAGCCTGGCGCGCTTTGTCGGCCTCCTCATCGCGGGCAATCTGCTGTCTGAGCGCCTGCAGGACACTGGCCTGCATCTGTGGATCTTGAAGGCTTAGGTACTGTTCGAATGCATATGGATACTGAAAGGGAATGATATCTCTAGCAAACTTCACCTGAACATAGTGTTCATCCTGAGCTACAATCAGTCCTTCGCCAAATTGTTTGTGCTGGACACGATTCCCTACAAGTTCGCTCATTTGCTTACCTCCCAAATTCAGACGTACATGCTTTTTAGTTATCTTACACTATTTGACCCTCTTCGGCGTCTAACGTCTGTGCTTGACAGGTAGCTTTTGGCCAGCAGCTAAATCTCAATTCGTACGCTGTGTATTTCGCCCTTGCAGGGGGGCTTCTGAAAAAGAAAGGCTGTCAGCCTTCGCCCCCTCCTTGTTGGGTTCGACTGGGATCCAGGGCGTCGCGCAAGGCGTCACCAATAAAATTGATGCTCACAACCACCAAAATAATCAAAATACCCGGTGGCAACCATATCCACGGCTTCGTGGTCAGTACCGTCAAAGACTCTGCTCCGCCTAGCATGTTGCCCAAGGAGGCCATCGGCGCTTGGACACCTTGGCCCAAAAAAGAAAGCGCCGCTTCATCAAGAATCGAAAGCGACAGCACCGAACTGGCATAAATAAGCACAGGCGCGATTGTATTGGGCAGGATTTCCGAAAATAAAATATGCCGCCGCGGTAGCCCTGCAATTTTGCTGCCTGCCACAAAACTGGCTTCTCGCAGAGCCAGCACATTACCGCGAACCAGGCGCGTCAAACTCGGCCAATTCACAAAGCCGAGTATCAAAATGATATTCCAGAGACCTGGCCGAAACACCGCTGCTGCGACCAAGACCAGCAGCAGGTAGGGAAAAGACATCACCACATCCGTCAAACGCATGATGACCGCGTCAACCAAGCCTCCAAAAAATCCCGAAAGCAAGCCCAAAATAACCCCGATTACGGTCGAAATGGCGGT
>JAEZYR010000115.1 GCA_023442635.1 Bacillota bacterium
GCCTTAGATCTATCTTGCCCTTTTGAGCTTGTGGGTTGCCATAGTCCTAGGCGCCTTAAGTAAGCTGCTGAAGCGGCCTGTTCAGCACGTTTTTTACTGCTGCCCTCCCCGCGAGCGACCAGTCTATTCTGGTGGAAAATACCGATCGTAAAAATCCGTTCGTGCACGGGTCCTTCCTCATGTAGCAAGCGAAATTCTAGATTGCCTCGACTGGGGTGAGCCTGTTGCCACTCCAATAGATAGCTCTTGAAATCGTAGATCAGTTTACCTGCTAGAGCAAATTCAATCGATGTTTCCATCAGCTGCAGAGCGACGCGACGAGCCTCAAGAATATCGCTGTCTAATAGAACCGCTCCGAGCACCGCTTCAAAAGCATTCGACAGGTTGCTTTCTTTTTGGGCGCCCCCACTTAGGCTTTCGCCATGCCCCATCCGCAGCAAGTTGCCAATCCCAATATCTCTGGCTCGTTCCGCCAAAGTTGGCTCACAGACAATGATGGCCCGCAGTCTAGAAAGTTGTCCCTCAGGCATGCGTTTGGGATTACACATGAGTTGATGAGCAACAGCATAACCGAGCACACTGTCCCCCAGAAATTCCAAGCGTTCATTATCCTGAGCCTTGACATTATTTTCGTAGCACCAAGATCGATGCGTTAGAGCTACGTACAATAGATCTCGATTTTTGAAATGATAGTCAATGGCCACTTCAAAACTTGCAATAGCTTCTTCTGGCCATGTTTGAGGCTGTGGTGGGCAATCGATGACTAGGTTCAAAGTATCTCCTATTCTCCGCCAAAGTCGCAGGGCAAAAAGCAGATCGTCTCGCTTCTAAATAAGGAAAAGGGCAGCCGTAACTGCCCTTTCGCGTTAATTTTGAAATCAGAAATTACTCTTGATGATTCTTAACGTATTCGACAGCATCACCAACGGTGGTAATCCGCTCAGCTTCCTCATCGGGAATGCTTACGCCAAACTCTTCTTCCATAGCCATAACGAGCTCAACGATGTCCAGAGAATCGGCATTCAGCTCATCCGTAAAGCTAGCCTCCATGGTGACATCTTTCTCCTCGACACCGAGTTGCTCCACTAAAATCTTGCGAATACGCTCGAAAATCATTTCTTCTTTCATTCAGGTTTACCTCCTAAGCTCACCACAAAATAGTGATGTCGATTTTGTGGTGTTCGTCGCATGACGAAATTCTGTATAACTTGTAACGAAAGCTTAAAGCCTTGTCAAGCAATTAGGCGTCTTTCAGTAAATCTCGTCCGTCCTTGAGATAGGCATAACCGCTCCAAAGTGCCATAAACACCGATATCCACAACGCTAGATTGCTCAAAAAATGAAGGAAACTATAAGAGGGCTGACCATTGATATGTGGACGAATACCCTGTTCCAGCAATAGCAATGAAATAGCCACGATCTGGGTAACAGTTTTGATTTTGCCTAACCACGCCGCCGATTTAACCTCACCACGCTCAAGCGCTAGCATGCGAATGCCCGTCACGACAAATTCTCTCAAAAGAATCAAGATCGGCACAACAGCTGGCACGCGATCCAACGCGACAAATGCAATTAACACAGAAAGCACCAGCATCTTGTCTGCTATGGGATCTAAAAGCTTCCCCATATTACTAACAATCTGATACTTTCGAGCGAGATGGCCATCAAGATAATCGGTATAAGAAGCCAGTAAAAAAAGGAACAAGGCGAAAAAAGCCCCTGCTGAATGAATCCACTGATTCCATGCTGTAGCGACCTGCCAGGGTAAAGGCAACATCAGCAGCAAAATAAAGGGAATCAGTATCATCCGCATAATGGTCAGTTTATTTGGCAAATTCATGGTTCGTAAACTCCTGTCCGCTCATAAGCGTCAGCCTCAATTATACGGACTGGATAAAAGTTTCCCAACTGCATTTCAACTGGACTGGCTACGGCAACCAAGCCGTCTGTATCTGGCGCTTCTCGCCAACTCCTAGCGCGATAGAAAAGATTGTCATCTGTCCGCCCTTCAATGAGAAGCAGTTCTTGATGGCCGATCGTTTCTTCTCGCTTTTGGCGGGCTATTTCCTGCTGGAGCAACATGATGCGAGCCTGACGTTCTTCTGCTAACGCTGTAGGGATCTGCTCTGCATATTGAGCTGCCGCCGTCCCCTCTTCTGGGCAGAAGGTAAAAGCACCCAAATGATCAAAGCGAATCTCCTGCATAAAATCAAGAAGACACTGGAGATCCTCTTCGGTCTCTCCAGGAAAGCCTGTTATAACAGTTGTTCGCAAGCATGCCTGAGGAACTGTCCGCCTAATAGCCTGAAAAATCTGGCGCAAATCCTCTTGGCGTTCTTCACGCTTCATCGCCGCCAAAATTCGATCCGAAGCATGCTGAATGGGTAAATCAATATAGGGCAAAACATGTTTGCTCTTAGCTAAAACCTCAAGCAGTTCTGAACTAAAGCCGCTAGGATAAGCATAGAGAAAGCGAATCCACTGGAAGTCCATGTCATCGAGTTCAGCTAAGAGTTTAGGCAATAAACGCCCTTCGCCGCGATCTAGGCCATAAGCCGTACTGTCCTGAGCTACTAAAATGAGTTCATTAACACCCTTTTCTTTGAGGGAAGCAGCCTCCCGCAAAACAGCCTCCAGAGGGCGAGACTGATAAGGACCACGGATGCGGGGGATCGCACAAAAGGCACAGCGGTTGGAGCAACCTTCCGCAATTTTCAGATAAGCTGACGGGCCTGTCGAAAGCAATCTTGGGCCGTCGAGATGCTGCAAGGCGCCTGGTGCGTAGTAGCGCGTCAATGCTCGATCATGCTCCCTTTGCTGTTCCTCTGGCAAGGCTTGACGCCTTTCTTGCTTAGCATAAAAATCGTCAACCTGATCACAAATCTGGCTGATAGCACAGGTACCTAAGATAAGGTCAACTTCTGGCAATGACTCTCTTATTTCTGAGGCATAACGTTGGGCCAAACAGCCACTGACAACTAAGCATGAACAGTTTCCTTTTTCTTTCCAGGTGGCCTGTTCCAAAATTGCATCAATGGCTTCTTTTTTAGCGGCCTCAATAAAGGCGCAAGTATTGATAATGATGACATCAGCTGCAGCAGGATCCGTAATGATTTCATAACCGCCTGTCGCTAGCTGCCCCAAAAGGCACTCACCATCTACCAAATTTTTGGCACAACCCAAACTGACCATGGCCACTCGGCGTGTCATTGTTGTATTTGTTGCTTCTTTCAAAATTCCCATCCTTTTGGCCTACATAGCCTGACAGTTCCAAGCTCGAGCTTATGTTGAAGTTTGCTTCTGGAGCTGTCTCAACGATACCAGCGCGCTAGGTCTAAGCCCCAACGACTACAAAGCTTGCGCCAATCACTTTCGCGAAAGCCACGCCGCAAAAGAGCCTGATGAATACGGTCAAGCTCTTTTTGCTCTTGCAACCAGGCCTCGGAACCCTCAGCAGACTGACTGTCACGCAAGTGGCGGAGGCTTTCTGCAAAAGAACGCAAAAAGCCCTGCAAAAGCTGCAAATCCGATCCGTCTTGCCTTTTGCGCTCCTCGATTGCTCGGGGGATCAACTGTCGATCGACCCCGAGTCCTGCAAGTCGTTGCGCAAACTTCTGGTGGCTCTCTGCCTGACGCCCCCGATGCTGTATGGCTATGCTTCTGGCATAAGCCAAGTCGTCTACATAGCCGTCAACTACAAGCGAAGCAATGACCGCTTCAGCCTCCTGCCAAGAGAGTTGATGTTTTCTCTGCAACCACTGTCGCAGTCGACCACTTGAGCGATATTGCTTAGCTTGACTTGTGATGACGAGTTCGCGCCAATGAGCCTGCTCAATCTCAGAGTTCACTTAAATCGAGGATGTCTTCTTCATCCTCCAGATCCTCTTCGTCGAGATCTAGTACATCGTCATCTGCCAGCTTCTCTTCGCCGCTGCTAAGTGGAGCTGCCTGTTTGCTATGGCGAAGCTGTTCATAGACTTTTTCACAGATTTCTTCACACAGTTCAGGGTTTTCCTCAAGATAAGCCTTCGCTTTATCTGAGCCCTGTCCCAGGGAGAGATCACCATAGTAAAACCATGAACCGCTGCGACGAATAACGCCCATGTCAGCTGCAACTTGGACGATGCTGCTCATGCGGGCAATGCCCTTGCCATAGAGCAAGTCGAACTCTGCGACTCTGAAAGGCGGCGCCAATTTATTTTTCTGGATGCGGCAGCTAGCCTTGTTACCAATAGATTTACCCTTTTCGGTAATCGTTTCCTTGCGCTTGACTTCAATACGCACCGAGGCATAGAACTTCAAAGCGCGGCCACCTGTCGTGGTTGTCGACGGCATGCCATTATAGGATTGACCAATCTTCTCTCGAATCTGGTTGATAAAGATGATAACGGTTTCACTACGATTCACCATAGGTGTAAGGCGACGTAGAGCTTGAGACATCAAACGAGCGTGTAGGCCAACCTGAGTATCACCCACCTCACCGTCAATTTCGGCCTTCGGCACCAGTGCCGCGACAGAGTCGATGACGATCACATCCACGGCGCCACTTCGCACAAGTTCTTCGGTAATCTGGAGTGCCTGTTCACCGTAGTCGGGTTGCGACAAAATCAAGTTGTCAACATCAACACCCAAATGGCCAGCATAAACGGGATCCAAAGCATGCTCAGCATCAACGAAAGCCGCAATACCGCCTCTTTTTTGGGCTTCGGCAACAATATGCAAAGCGACGGTCGTTTTACCGGATGATTCTGGCCCATAGATCTCAATGATACGGCCTCGTGGTACACCACCAATACCTAAGGCCACATCGAGCGATAGAGCCCCTGTTGGAATGGCCTCGATTTCTATATTCTGGCGCTCCCCCATCTTCATGATGGATCCCATCCCGTGTTTTTCTTGAATGCTGCCCAAAGCCTTCGCTAGTGCCTTTTGGCGCTCAGCCGCATCAACTCTTGCAACAGGCTCTAGTTCTTTCTTTTTTCTTGCCATAACTTTCCCTTCATTCCATACCTAGATATCTGATCGCTATTCGCTTTTCTATCCTAGATTCTATAGTTTAATCGCTTTTATTCGTTTTAGCCCTCAAAAAGGTAACAATAGCGCTTCTGATTAGCTTTTTTCTCCCTTGAGGCGACAGAGCATACGAGAAATTCTACTCAGTATATAGGTGCATTCTGGCATTTCAAGCAAGACAGCTGTCAAAAACCAAACTAGGAAGCCCAGTAAACAGCGGAAGGCAATCCAGAGCAGTTGCCCGAGCTTGCTAGCAATCCAAATGCCCTCACGCTCGGTTAACCAAGCAATGCCACCTGAACACACGAGCATGACAGCAAAGCAAATAACGCTCTGCATAGCAAAAATTTGAAGGTCGGACAATCGGATATAGCCGTAGCGCCGATGGTAGAGATAAAACAGCACGGCCGCATTGATGGCTGAAGCTAAGGTGTAACCAAAGGACAAGCCCGAAATACGCATCGGTGAATAGGCCGCCATCAAATAGCCTAATATCGTTGTGAGTCCCATGGATAGCAAGGCAGCGTATAGGGGAATCTTAGTGTTTCCTACCGCATAAAATGCACAGTTAAGAATAAAGACAATGGCCTGGGTGACGATAGCAAACGAGTAAAAGAGCAGAATACTCCCTGTCAGAGCAATCGCATGTTCGTTGTAGCTTGCTTTGTGCCATTGGAAAACAGCTCGAACGATGTCATCGCGATAAAGCAAAAAAAGCAGCATGGAAGGCAAGGTCAAAAAGAGCGCTCGCCTTAAAGATTGCCCAAGCAAATGCTCAGCTTTATGGTATTTTTGGGCTGCAATATAAGCCGAAAGGCTGGGCAACATCACTTGGCCGATGGCCACCGCAAAAACACCCCATGGCAGCATCCAAAGCGTGCTGGCGTTGCGCAGACTCGTACTGGCACCTAATCCAAGGTCAGCTCGTTGAATAATCGCATTGAGTAAGATGTTATTAAGCTGAGGAATGGCCGAAGCAACTAAGGTAGGTAGCGCAATTTTGAGTAAGCGCTGGAAGCCTGCATCGCGATAGTCTAAAGAAAAGTGAAAATTTCTCAATTCACTCGAGGCCATACGCGCTTGAAACAAGAAAAACAAAAGCGCACTGAGCGTGACACCAGCCGCTACACGCATCACGGCCGAAGCATTCGGTGCGGCAAAAGCGATAAGGCTGACAATAACAAAGAGATTGTAAAGTACCGGTCCAAAAGAGCTGCGTTCAAAACGACTGTAAGCGTTGAGAATGCCGATGCACAGAGCCGCCAACATCATCAAAAAAGTCTGCGGAAAAAGAATGCGGGTGACTTTGGTGGCTAAGGCATAGGTTTCTTGGCTGGTCAAAGCTTGCATAAACCAAGGCGCTGTCAGTTCGCCAACAAGCAAAACGCCGAGCATGACTAGGCAGGCAAAGCTAATAAAAATGCTCACACTGCGCCAGCCTCGTCGACCCTCCCCCTTCTCCATGTCAGCGGAGAGTGTGGGCACGATGGCCGCTTGAATAGAACCGCCGATCAAAAGCTCATAGACAAAATCAGGCACCAAGAAGCCCTGGGTATAAGCATCGGTCAAAGCCCCATGCCCAAACATAGAAACAGCTAAAATATCTCGCAGCTGACCCGTCAGCTTACTCAAGATCAAGCTCAACATGACGAGCGCAGTCAGCCAGCCTAAGCGCTTACCCGCGGGTTTTCCTGCCAGGCTTTGCTCACGCTGTCTACCTGGCACACGCATAAGTGGCTCGTCTCCCTGGAACTTTTGAGGAGGCAAGCTTTGGACTGTGCTGGCGTGAATTGAGCTTGGGATAGGGTTAGGCATAACTGTTCTCCTGGGGCTTTTGATTCGATTTTTCGCACAAGCCAAGCTGCTGTGCCTCTTTGAGCAGGAAGATTCGAAGCATGTTGAGCGCATGTGTCACGGCCGCCCTTCGTACTTGTTGGCGTCCACCACTCAGATGAAAGGATTGGACAAATGCCTCTTCCGATGTGGCTAGGCCTATGAAAACCAAGCCGTCATCTGACTGACTGGCTGAGTTCTGCTGCTTAGGCTGTTCTCGCCCCGCATAACCTGTCACGCTAAGCGCAAGATCAGCTTGGAATTTTTTCTGACTTGCCTGAGCCATTTCTAGCGCACAAGCCGCACTGACTGCGCCTTCTTTTTCTAGGGTTGTTAGCGATACACCTAGACACTCGTGCTTTATAGCATTTTGATACGCCACGAGACTACCTAGAAAATAGTCAGAAGCGCCTTCCAAATCGACCAGAGTCGACGCCAGTAAACCACCTGTACAAGATTCAGCTAAAGCTAAGTGCTTCTTGGATTGGCGAAGCAAATCGGCTACGCAAGCGGCTAAACGTCTCTGTCCGATCTCATAAAGCTGCTCTGGATAGCGTTTTTGGAGCTTCTGGATGATTTCCAAAATTTTACGTTTACTACGACTTTCAGCGCCTGGTACGAGCTCGTAGCAGGTCGTCAGTCGCATTTCAACTTCCGCAGTCGAACAGTACAGGGCAACGCTGGGATCATCTTGATCAAAAAAAGCCTCACCCAAGTCGCTTGCCAACTGGCTTTCTCCAATGCCAACAAAGTGCAAGTGAGCCGACAGAAAACCTTGCTTTCTGCTTCCAGCCAAAAAGGGTGCTAAATAGTGCTGAAACATCGGCTGGTTTTCAGCAGGTGGCCCTGGCAGTAAGGCGATGTAGCGTTGCTGTCCCTCTCGTTGGATCTTACAGAAGGCCCCGCAAGCAGTTCCGTGAGGGTTATCCCAAATCCACGCCCCTGCTGGGAATAAGGCTTGTTTACGGTTGCTAGGAGGGCAGGCTCTGTTTTTTCGGGCAAAGAAAAACTGTATTTGCTGCCAGACTTGCTCATCTTCTAACAGCTCTAGGTTGAGCGTTTCAGCTACAAGAGCCATGCTGATGTCGTCTGTTGTCGGCCCTAGACCACCTGTGATAATGACGAGGTCAGAACGATCTAGAGCCTGTTCCAAAACTCGTCGGGCTCGTTTGGGATTGTCTCCTACAACACTTTGGTGGTAGTGGTTAATCCCGAGATCTGCTAAGGCTCGCGCCAAAAATTGTGCGTTGCGATTAAGGATTTGCCCCATCAGGATTTCTGTTCCAATACACAGAATTTCTGCTTGTTGGATATGGGCTGAAACAAGATCATACGCCGCTAGAGGCTTAGCTTCAGCCGCCTGAACTTGACGCCATGGCCGTTCACTCGATAAAGCTGCCTTTTCTTCAAAAAGGGCATCATTAGGCTTCAAAGTGCTCACTCTTTCCCCGCTCGCTCCCAAGGTAGAGGCTCCTGAGATTCATTCATGGGCGCACCTGCTTTTTCGAGTTCCCAAGCCTGCCTGGTCAATAGAAGTTTACGAGGCTTGCTTCCTTCGTGTGGCCCTATGTAGCCTGCCTGTTCCATCTGGTCAATCAGCTTGCCCGCACGTGGGTAGCCGATATTCATACGCCGTTGCAAGACCGAAGCCGAGGCATGGCCGACATCGAGAAGAATCTCGACAGCCTCATCAAAAAGCTCATCCTGCTCAGCTTCTCGTCCGCCACGACCTGAGGAAGCGTCTTGGCGATCACTCACAATCTCTTGGCTGAGTGCTTCGTCATAACCGAAGTGATTTTGATCGCGACACCAACTCACCACTCGCTCAACCTCTTGTTCGGTGATGAGTGCACCTTGACTTCTTATGGGCTTGGTGCTGCCCGAAGGCGCATAGAGCATATCACCACGCCCCAATAGTTTTTCAGCGCCACTCATGTCCAGAATGGTACGGCTATCAACCTGGCTGGAAACCATGAAAGCTATTCTAGATGGTATGTTAGCTTTGATGACACCAGTGATGACATCTACGCTCGGCCGCTGAGTAGCGATGATAAGATGCATACCAGCCGCTCGCGCCATAGCCGTCAAGCGTGCGATTGAATTTTCGACTTCACTAGCAGCCGTATTCATGAGGTCAGACAACTCATCAATCACAATAAGGATGAGAGGGAGCCTTTCGGCCTGCTCATCCCCTCGAGCTTTGGCCTCATCCATGGCTTGGTTATAGCTCTGAATATTTCGTACGGAATGTTGAGCTAGCAGTTCATAACGGCGGGTCATCTCGACAACAGCCCACTTGAGAGTATTAGATGCCTTTTGAGGATCGGTTACGACAGGTGCCAGTAAGTGCGGAATGCCATTATAAATACTTAATTCCACAACCTTAGGGTCAATCATGAGCAGCTTCACTTCTTCTGGTCGAGCACGATAGAGAATAGAAGCCAGGATCGTGTTGATACAAACAGACTTACCTGCCCCAGTTGCGCCTGCAATCAAGAGGTGTGGCATCTTAGCTAGATCACAAATAATTGGTGCTCCTGGTATATCACGTCCCAAAGCCACCGCAAGTGGTGACTGCTGCCGACGGAATTCCATAGATGCGATTAAAGGTTTGAGGCCGACCTTGGTCGTTTCTTTGTTGGGAATCTCGATACCGATCGCCGACTTGCCAGGAATTGGTGCCTCAATACGAACCGCTCGCGCCGCTAAGCCTAGGGCAATGTCATCCGCCAGGCTGACAATACGTGCTACTTTAACGCCAGGGCCAGGTGCCAGTTCAAAACGTGTAATGGCTGGACCTGTTGTAATGTTGACCACTTTCGCTTCGATATTGAAGTTTTTGAGCGTGGCCTCGAGCTGTTGGCCTGCGGCCGCAACCGCCTCCTGTTTTTGCCGCTGATCACTATCGTCATCGTCATTGAGCAGTTCAAGCGGCGGCAAATGATAAAGTGGTGCTCCCTGCTCTGCTTCTTTGAGCGGCTCCAGAGAACCGTGCGATTGCCCTCTAGCTTCGACCTCAGCCGTATGAATCGGGACAGCTGGCTGCTTCTCACTCTCTGATGTTGCGCTATCACTCTTGGCGTTTATAGAAGACTGGGATGTTCGCTCTTGAGAGCTTGTAGCAGCAGGATCAGAAAGGGGCTGAGGAATCTTAATACCCTGCGTTGGTCTGAGTCCTGGCGAGGCTTCAGACTTCAATGCAAGGAGCGCTTCTTCCAAAACTTCCTCCTCAGATGGCGAGGATGGTCGCTCTGAGGTCGTACTTAGGAACGAAGGCACGCTTCTTCCCGCCGCCTGATCATGGTCCTCTAGGTCACCCATACGCAAGCTTGGAGGATTAGGATCGTAGGCAAAAAGCGGTTTTTCCTCTACAAAACGTTCGTCCTTGCCATCACCCTTCCCCGATTTAGACAAGTTGTAGTGTTGGGCAAGTAAGGCAACTTGTTCCTCTGGTTTTAATTGGGACCAAGTTTCTTGGATCATAACAGCATCTGCTACTTGACCATCTCCAACTTCATGAAAGCCACGGGTACTGACGGGCAAGATATTTTGCTCGGCGTCTTGATAGTGGGCTAGAACTTCAGGATCCATCCAGCTTCTTAGATCGGGTCCAGGTGTCAGAATGCGCTCGCCCTGTATGCGCGGTGCTAACTGATCGTCCGCTGCTTGTTTGAGCGCTTCTTCTTTGGCCAGACGGGCAGCTTTTTTTGCTTCTTTTCGGCTCTTACGGCTGCTTCCTTCAAGTAGCGATTGACGGTCTTCAGGTAGAGGGGCTGCCTCCGTTGATTCAGCAGACGCTAAAGAGCTGCTTTCGGATAAAAAAGCAGGCGTCGCAGGATTCTCGGGTACTGAATGGGCTTGGTCGCTCGTTAGCTCTTGACTCGTCTGGCTCGACAAATGCAAATATTGCGTATCGTGATGCTGCTGAATGGCTTGCTGGAGAACTTCGCGACTGCGGTTCATCGCGTGCTGCGTGCGTTGCAATAGGCGCGACAAAGACAAATTAAACAACAGGATCATTTCGGCTAAAAAGGCCGCCACTAAGATCAAGATGGATCCCCAACTACCTGCCACGCGTTGCAAAGCAAGGGCTATCAAGCCTCCCCCGAAACCACCAGGTATACAGCCGCGGGTGATGCTATTCACGGCTCTATCCCGACTTATTTTCCCTAGATATAACAAGGCAGAACTTGCTTCTTGCTTCTGAACGGTCGTAGCTGAGCCGTGCGCCTGTCCCGTCCAGGCTCTGAAAAAATCGTTGTATGACAGCGTCGTAGCCTGTAACAGGGCTGCCAAAATAAGCATGAGGCAAAAAACGTGGATACAGCGAGAACGAGAACGCCAGCTTTGTCCTGCCAGCGCAAATTCTAATCCCATATAGAGAAAAAGCGGTGGCAAAGCATAGGCCAAGGCTCCAAAGAGGGAGAGTCCTATCTGCAGCAGGTGGAAACCAATAAAGCCCGTAGCGGAACTTGGCAGATAAAAAGCCAGAGCAAGAAGCAAAGCAAAAACGATGAAAACGAGGGAACTCAAATCTCGTCTTTTATCTGGCATAGGCCTCCCCCTCTCCATACTGTCTTGCTAACCAAGCCTCTAGCGTCAGACCGTCTTTTTGCAATTGGGCGGCAAAGCGCAAGAGGGCACAAACGGTCTTGGCATCCTTGAGTCGGCCATCAAGCGCTCTGCTGTATAAGTCCTCAAAAGGCACACGAGAGACTTCGAGAAACTCTTGTGGATCTAGATGCTGCTTTTTTTGTTCTGCTG
>JAEZYR010000141.1 GCA_023442635.1 Bacillota bacterium
ATCACGGATGCTTATCCGTGATCTCTTTTTAGGTGAAAGGATCCTGTGTTTTAGGGATGGATTTGTCGACTTTACAACCTTTGATGATCAGAAAATCATTTTTAAGATCATGCTAATATAAACTTTCATTGTCACCCATAGGTTCCAGAGGGAGGATTTATGCCGAGCCGCCAAAGCTACAACAACGAAAGTATTTCCCAACTCAAGGGAGCCGATCGAGTTCGGCTTCGACCTGCTGTTATTTTTGGTAGTGATGGTATAGAGGGCTGCTGCCATTCGTTTTTTGAGATCCTTTCGAACTCGATTGACGAAGCTCGAGAAGGTTATGGGCATAAGATCCACGTTCGCCGATTCAAAGATCATTCCCTTGAGGTCGAAGATGAGGCACGCGGTATTCCTCTGGATTACAACCGCAACGAAGGTCGGTACAACTGGGAACTGGTCTATTGCGAACTCTATGCAGGCGGTAAGTACGACAACAATCATGGCGATAATTACGCTTTTAGCCTAGGGCTAAATGGCTTGGGTGCTTGTGCCACGCAGTATGCTTCGGCTTATTTTGACGTCGAAGTTCATCGAGATGGCTTTGTGTACGAGCTTCATTTTGAGCATGGTGAAAATATAGGTGGCCTCCAAAAAACAGAAGACACAAGACGCTCACCCAAGACGGGGAGTCGTCAACGTTGGCTGCCAGACCGAGAGGTCTTTACGGATATCGCCATACCACTTGAATATTTTCTCGAAACCCTCAAGCGGCAGGCTGTTGTTAACGCGGGGGTAGAATTTTTCTTTGATGATGAGATCACGGATACCCATACGAGTTTTTGTTATCCCGAGGGTATTCTGGCCTACGTAAGAGAGTTGGACGCCGAAAAAGGCCTTATGCCGCCTATTCTGTGGGAAGCCGAAGGGAAGGGGCGCGACCGCCAAGATAAAGAAGATTATCGCGTGAAGCTTAGCCTCGCCTTTACTTTTAACAATGAGAGGGCGCAGATTGAGTACTATCACAATTCGAGTTATTTGGAACACGGTGGTTCTCCAGATAAGGCCGTCAGAAGTGCTTTTGTGTCAGCCTTTGATCGCTTGGCTAAGGAGCGAGGCAAATACAAGAATAATGAGAGCAAGCTGACTTGGGCTGACATCGAAGATAGCCTTCTCCTCGTAACCAGCTCTTTTTCGACGCAGACAAGCTACGAAAACCAGACGAAAAAGGCCATCAACAACCGATTTATTCAGGAGTTTTTACTCGAATTGCTCAAAGAACGTCTAGAAATTTGGGCTATCGAAGATTTTGCAACAGCTGACCGTATTCTTGACCAAATTTTGGTGAATAAGCGAAGCCGTGAATCGGCTGAGCGCCAGCGCCTAAATGTCAAAAAAACGCTCATGGGCAAAATGGATTTTGGCAATCGGGTCAAAAAATTTGTGGACTGTCGCACGAAGGATTTGGCGCGGCGAGAACTTTATATCGTTGAAGGTGACTCTGCTCTGGGCTCCACCAAAATGGGGCGAGATGCTGAATTTCAGGCTATTATCGCGATTCGAGGCAAAATATTGAACTGTCTTAAGAGCGACTACGCTGCCATCTTTAAGAACGAAATCATAACAGACCTCCTAAAAGTCTTGGGTTGCGGCGTTGAGATCAAAACTCGGCATAGCAAGGCGCTCGATAGCTTTGATTTGGGGGCTCTACGTTGGTCTAAAATCATCATCTGCACGGATGCGGATGTCGATGGTTATCAGATCCGCACGCTGGTTTTGGCCATGCTTTATCGCCTTGTGCCCACTTTGATTCGTGAGGGCTATGTCTACATCGCGGAGTCGCCTTTGTATGAGATTACAGACATGAAGGCGAATAAAAGCAAGGGCGAAATAGAAAGCTATTTTGCTTACAACGAAGCCGAAAGGCAAAAGATATTGCAGGCCATTGGTCATGATAAGGTGACGATTCAACGCTCCAAGGGTCTCGGCGAAAATGAGCCAGAAATGATGTGGCAAACGACGATGAACCCAGCCAGCCGCCGTTTGATTCAGGTTCAGGCCACAGATGACGCTAGCATGCAGGAGCAGTTTGAGTTGCTCTTGGGAGATAATTTGGCGGGGCGCAAGCAATACATCGAGACCGAAGGACATCACTTTTTGGATCAATTGGATCTCAGTTGAGATGAGTCCGAAAGACCTGCCCTAGCATAGAGGATATGCTGTTTTCACTTTTGCGTATCTGGCTAGGCATCATAGGCAGTAAAGAGAGGATTTTCAGATGGCACGAAAGGCCACCCATAAAGCAACACAGGCAGCTGCCCTAGCGCCTGTACAACAGCCTATTACGGAAACGCTTACTCAAAACTATATGCCTTACGCCATGAGCGTTATTGTTTCGCGTGCCATACCTGAGATTGATGGTTTTAAGCCTGCCCACCGAAAACTGCTTTATACCATGTACAAAATGGGTCTTCTGCGTGGCGCAAGGAGCAAGTCGGCCAATGTGGTAGGCCAGACAATGAAGCTAAATCCGCATGGTGATGCGCCCATTTATGACACGCTGGTTCGTCTAACTAGGGGTAATGGGGCACTGCTTTTGCCCTATGTGGACAGCAAAGGCAATTTTGGTCGCCAGTACTCTCGAGATATGCAATACGCCGCTAGTCGTTATACGGAGGTCAAACTCGAAAAGGTTTGCGAAGAACTTTTTAAGACGATCGACAAAGAAACGGTTGATTTTGTAGATAACTATGACGGAACGATGCAGGAACCCACACTCCTGCCAGCTACCTTTCCAACCATCCTAGCCAATCCAAACCAGGGCATCGCTGTAGGCATGGCAAGTAATATTTGTCCCTTCAACCTGCATGAGCTTTGTGAGGCCTGCTGTGCCTATATTGCTGACCCAAGCGTGGATTTGCTGAGCTTGATGCCTGCACCAGATTTTCCTGGTGGTGGTGAGCTCCTTTATGATCGCGAGCAGATGGCACAGATCTATGAGACGGGGAGAGGTAGCTTCCAAATACAGGGGCGCTATCGTATCGATCGCAAGGCACAAGTTATTGAGATTTACGAAATACCTTATACCACCACCGTTGAGGCTATCATTCAAGAGCTTACACAGCTTGTCAAAAAGAATAAGCTGCGCGACATCAGTGACGTTCGAGATGAGACGGATTTAAGTGGTCTTAAGATTAGTATCGACTATCGAAGGAACAGCGATCCAGAACAATTGATGCAGCGTCTTTTTCTGCAGACAAGCCTCAAAAGCAGCTTCTCAGCTAACTTTAATTTGCTGATTGATGGCTACCCCAGGCAACTGGGTATCAAGGGCATTTTGAATGCTTGGCTAGATTTCAGGCGCAAGACGGTCTTGCGTGAGCTGAACTTTGATCTGCAACGCTGTGAAGAAAGACTTCACCTTTTGCGCGGCCTAGGCAAGATCTTGCTGGACATCGATCGTGCCATTGCGATTATCCGACAGACCGAGTTAGAAAGCGACGTGGTGCCCAACCTTTGTGCTGCCTTTGATATTGACGCTTTGCAGGCTAACTATATTGCCGAAATTCGTTTGCGTCATCTCAATCGGGAGTACTTGTTGGCTCGCACTGCGGATATGACTAAGCTGGAGGAAGAAGCCCAAAAGATTCGTAAAATACTGGACTCCAAACGAGCGTTGGATGAGCGTATAGCTGATGAGCTAAGACGCGTTGCCAAACAATATGGACAAGCTAGGCGAACACAGTTAATCGACATGGCTGAAGTTACCCAGCCTGAACGCGAGGATTTGATTGAGGATTATCGCTTGCGCTTGTTCTTGACAGCGGAAGGCTACATCAAAAAATTGCCTTTGACCTCGCTCCGATCAGCTGGTGAGCTCAGGACCAAAGAAGGCGATTATATTATCCAGGATATCGAGAGTAGCAACCGCCAAGAGCTCCTCTTGTTTACCAATCGCAGCAAACTATACAAGATGCCCGTACACGAGATTAGCGATCATAAACCCTCAGATATGGGTGCCTATGGGAGTAACTTGCTAGATCTTGAAGCAGATGAGCAGATAGTCTATATCCAGATCGCAGCTGATTACCAGGGTGAGTTGGCCTTTTTCTTCGCCAACGGGAAAGCCCTGCGTTTGGCATTAAAACAGTATGAAACCAAAACCCGGCGTCGCCGTCTGCTAAATGCGTATAGTGACAAGTCTCCGCTGATCCAAATCCTGCCGTTGCTTGAAGCAAGGGACATTGTTTTGCAATCATCTGACCACAAGTGCCTGCTCTTGAACTCCGAACTTTTGCCGCTTAAAGCTACGCGCAGCAGCCAAGGGGTACAGGTCATGACTTTGCGCAAGGGGCAAAAACTTCTCAAGGCTGCTTTTGCAGAATTGAGTGATTTAGAAGACCAAGAGCGCTATCGCGTACGCAAAATTCCAGGTCGAGGCCTTGTTGAAAAGGGACGGAGCCTGAGTGAACGGCAGATAGACTTTGGAGAACTTGGCTTACTCGAAACGGCTCTGCCAGGCGAGATGGAAAAAGATTCATTAGATTAAGGTTAAGGGGTCACGAGAAAAGTCTATGCGTAACAGGCAAGTTTCTCATCCAGCTGAATCCTACAATCTGTTAAACCCAGGACAGCGAAGGCGCCCTAAGCATCGCTTGCGCTCTGTTTTCGTAGCTATTTTTCTGATCTTAGCCCTGTTGGGGGTTGTCTTGTTTCTTTATCTCTTGCAGCAAGATCGCAAAGCGGAATCACTTTCACAAGCTTTTGATACGGCGCTAAGTCGACAGGCCTATAGCGAAGTGCGAAGTATCTACCTCGAAACACAGGAGCAGGCGCGATCAACTTGGCAGATGGAGCAAACGCAGAACAAGCTCCAAGCAAGTCTTGAGAAAATGGATGGCGTTATACAAGAGCGCAGCGAGAAAATATTGGATGCCTTGAGCCAGTCCGACCAAGCTTTGCCTTTGTCAGACGATGAGGCGGCGTTCTTGGTGCGTTTGGGGGAACTCGTTCAAGGCCGCGTGCTGGCTCATATGGATACAATCGCCCAAAAACTGATGAGCGGTGAACTCAAGAGGTCGGCAGCTCGACATTACTATCGTGAGCTGAGTACGCTGACGTTGTATCACGAGCGAGCTGATGCCTTTCTCAAAAGTGTTCAGGATCTAGCCAGTTTGAGCAAAGCTTACCAAGAGGCTAAGAGCCAACTGGAGAAGCAATACTACTATGCTGCGATGGAGACCTTGATCCCATGGCTCAAAAGAGAGCCTCCTCTAACAGAAACAGCTAGGGAGCGCCTCGACGCTGTTGTTGAAGAAGTCAGAATTAAGATGCGCCCTGTTTATGTGGAAGAGATCACACGCCTCATGCGCGCGCATCGTTTTGTGGAAGCCAGTCGCCGTATCGAGCGACTCCAAAAGTACATCAAGCAAGATAGCGAGTTAGAGGCTCTCTACGAAAAGTGCAAAGGTTATGTGCCCGCTCAGCTCCAACCTTATACCTCGAGCATCCAGTGTCTGGCTGTGCGCCCGCTTATTGCCAATCCTCAATCGGCCTTTAGCGGTCATGCGATGAGTCTAAGCGCCAAGAACACGATGCTTACCGTATCCGAGTTCAAGGGCATTTTGGAACAACTTTATGCGCAAAATTACGTCTTGATTGACCACAGTGTTTTATTGGATGAGACGGGGATAGTGGTTGACCTGGAATTACCAGCTGGCAAAAAAGCCTTGGTGCTTTTTGTGGATGGCCTGAACTACCAACC
>JAEZYR010000079.1 GCA_023442635.1 Bacillota bacterium
ATTGCTCGTAGCTTTCTCCCTGGCGATTTTTGCGGATCAGCATCGGGCTATGACAAGTCGGACAGAAATTACCACTCGGTGGGTACATCGCAAAGAAAGGACAATCAGGATCCTGGCCTTTACGGTCACATACATAGTAGCGGCGGCCTTTTTTGGACTTTCTCTGGTAGAGGCCTGAACCACACAAAGGGCAGGTACCTTCCGCTACTTCTTCGATATTGCGAGTGTATTTACAATCGGGGAAGGCACTGCAAGCTATAAACTTGCCATAGCGTCCATGTTTGATAACAAGTGGCTTGCCACATTCGGGGCAGAGCTCATCCAGAACTTCTTCTTCGGCCTCAACTTTTTGGATCTGTGTCTGTGCCTCTTCAACCTGACTATGAAAGGGGCCATAAAAACGCTCCAGAACGGCGACCCAGTCTTCTTTTCCAGCTTCGACGGTATCCAGCTCTTCTTCCATCTGAGCCGTAAAATGCACATCAACAATATTGCTGAAATGATTTTCTAGCATATCGGTAACGATCTCTCCGAGTTCGGTTGGATAAAGCGCCCTGCCATCTTTCGCGACATATTGTCGATCCAGAATGGTTGATATGGTTGGTGCATAGGTCGAAGGTCGACCGACGCCTTCTTCTTCAAGAGCTCGAATGAGCGAAGCTTCATTGTATCTAGCCTTAGGTTTGGTAAAGCATTGCTTTGGCTTGAGTTCCTGGCATGTCAAGACTTCCTCAGGTTTTAATTCTGGCAAGCGCTGCTCAAGATCCTCTTCGCCTTCCTCTTCTTGTGATGATTTTTTAATGTCATCGTATATTTTGAGAAAGCCTGGAAAGAGAATTTGCATGCCCGTACTTCGGAAGATAGCCGATCCAGCTTTAATATCAACGGCCACCGTTGCCATCTCAGCAGCGCGCATTTGTGATGCTAAAAAGCGATCCCAAATCAATCGATAGAGCTTGTATTGCTCTTCGCTTAGATGGGGACGCAGTTCTTGAGGAGATAGTTCAAAGTGTGCTGGTCTAATAGCTTCGTGTGCGTCCTGCGCGGCTTTTTTGCTCTTATATAGGTTTGGTTTTTCTGGCAGATAAGTTTCACCAAAAGTTTTGACGATCAAGTCACGCGCAGCTGCCAGTGCCTCTTGCGAAATACGCACGGAGTCTGTTCGAATATAGGTAACCAGTGCTGTTGGGCCATGGCCAGGTAGATCCACGCCCTCATAAAGCTGCTGCGCCACTCGCATACATCGAGAAGCACTAAAACCTAATCTCCTAGAGGCCTCCTGCTGCAAGGTTGAAGTCGTAAAGGGCGCATAGGGTCGTCTCTGACGCTTCCCCTTCCGAATATCATGAACGCGGAACACCTGCCCTTGAACTTGCTGGAGGATGCGCTCTACGTCTTGCTCTGTGTGAGGCTTTTGGGCTTGGAATTCACCTTGGGCATTCAACTCACCCTCATAACGAGCCAGAAATGGACTGCCCTTTTCGCCTAGCAACTGAGCATTTAGAATCCAATATTCCTCGGGTACAAAAGCGCGGATCTCTTTTTCTCGATCGACAATCATACGTGTGGCGACAGACTGAACGCGTCCAGCCGAAAGGCCGCGGCGTATTTTGGACCATAGTACTGGGCTGAGCTCGTAACCGACTAAGCGATCTAGGATGCGCCTAGCCTGCTGAGCATTCACAAGATCCATATCAATGGCTCTTGGGTTCTGGACGGCTGCTAAAACAGCCTGGCGTGTAATCTCGTTAAAGGTGATGCGGCATGGTGAGCTCGGATCTATCTTGAGCAATTGCGCTAAATGCCAAGCAATCGCTTCTCCCTCACGGTCAGGGTCCGTTGCCAGTAAAACGTGTTCATATTGTGCTGCAAGGTTCTTGATCTCTCGAACAACCTTTTCCTTACCCTTCATGTTGATATAAAGGGGCTTGAAATGCTGTTTGACGTTGACACCTAGTGTACCAGCTGGCAAATCGCGAATATGCCCGACCGAAGCCGTCAAATGGTAATCGGAACCCAAATAGCGTCCTATCGTCTTTGCCTTTGCTGGCGACTCAACAATCACGAGTGTTTCTTGCACATCTTCACCTGTATTTTATGGTCTGCAAAGGCTTAGTATACACATTGAAGCCTCGCTCGCTATCGCTCTCAGTTCATGAGCGTTTATTTTGCTTATTTTAGAAAGCCTGGTAGCGCCCCATATGGCATAGGACGAGATGCCTTTTTTCTAGCTCATGTAAGCAGAATAATAACGTATGTTCATCGATATTTAGGCTTCTTTGCAATTCCCAAACATCCCATGCTCGGAAGCGCAAATATTCTAGGATCTGCCGCTCTAGATGACTCTCTGAGGGGCTTTGTCTGATCTTACGCTCTTGTCGCTCTCTTTTTTCTATCTTGTCCCCCCTGATTGGAGCAGGCTCTACGTTGTGCAGCTTGCTGCCTACCCCCATTTGCCTTATATCTTCCAAGAGCTGTTCACCAGATAGAAAAACGTGGGCGCCTTGACTGAGAAGGCGATTAGGCCCCAAACTCTCTGGGGAATAGATGGATCCTGGTACTGCATAAACATCCTTCCCCTGTTCTAAGGCATGATCGACCGTAGCAGAAGTTCCCGAGCGCACATGAGCTTCTACAACCAAGCAAAGATCAGCTACTCCACTCATTAAACGATTGCGCTGCACGAAATGGTATCTACGGGCTCTATAACCACGAGGATATTCGCTCATAAGACAGCCCTGCTGCGCTACTTCAACAGCTAGCCTGCGATTCTGAGATGGGTAAACTTGATCCAAGCCATGAGCCAAAACAGCAAGGGTCTGTTGACCGACCTCCAAAGCTGCACGATGTGCCAGGGCATCCACCCCGATGGCTAGGCCTGATACAAGCGCGCATCCTTCTCGAGCCAAATACCTAAGCTCTCTTTCGGCTATCCACTTAGCATAAGCCGAGGGGCGCCTTGTGCCGACAACACATAAACGCGGTATCGGATTGAGCAACGCCTCACGCTGACCTTTAAGAAACAACAGCACAGGTGGATGCGGTATGCTCTTAAGGCTTGCTGGATAGGCCTCTTCACCCCAAAAAAGAACTTCGACGCCCTCACAGATGTCTGCCTCAGCTAAGCGCAGCCATAGATCCTTATCCTCTGACCTCAAAGTCCTTGCTATTACCCTATTAGGATCTTCTTTTCGCCTATAAGCATCGAGTAAGCTCTGAACATCCAGAAAAGTCTTCGGCAAGGCGTCTTCCAAGTGATGTAAAAATACGAGATACTGCCTAACTCGCTCTAAGCCCAAATGCTCCTGATAGAGCAAGTGTCCTAGATAATGAGCCAGCAGCGCTCTTTCTAAAACCGAGTCCAACAAAAGCTTCACGCTGCGATCCGCCCCTTCCACAAGCGCTCATAACGAAATTGTGAAGCGGCCAAAACATGGCTCTCTTTGACAACTGTTTCTCCTTCATCATCAGCCACAGCCTTGGCGACGCGGAGCAATTGGGTATAGGCGCGTAAGTTCAGATCTAAATACTGGCTTTCATCCTGAGCCAATTGCAAGGCTTTATCTTCAAATTCAGCACATACCAATAGATCTTCTAAGTTCCATTGACGTAAGCTTTTAGGTGCTTGGACTTGCCTTTTGGCCTCAAAATCCTCTTTTTGTTTTCTAAGGGATTGGGTAAGGCGCGAGCGTGCAGCTTCTATGCTATAGCCTTTGCCCTCTGTGAACTGACTTTGCCAAGAAGATAGATTCAAGGTGGGCAAATAGACGTGAAGGGCTATCTGCTCCAAGAAGCGTTGCGGAAAGCGTTGGCGGTATTGTTCTAATTGACCTGGTGTGCATTTCCCCACTTTTGAGTGTTCAAAGCAATAACCACAAACGCAAGGATGAGCCGTACAGACCAGATAAAACTCAGATGGATACCGATGCCTTGCTTGTTGCCGTTCGACGGAGATATAACCGTGTTCCAAAGCTTCACTAACCGCCCTTAAATGCGTCGCAGGAAATGCTTCCAAGTGATCCAAAAAGAGCACGCCGTGGTGGGCAAGACTGAGTTCTCCGGCTTTGGCCAGTCGGCCACCTCCTAACCAAGCCTGCTTAGCCATATTGGGTGAGGGTTCTCGCAAAACAGGCCGCCTCAAAAAATCTATATTTTCAGCTGAAGGACTTACGGCTAAGCGGCTAGCCAGTTCTGCCTCTTCAAGATCTGGTAAAAGAAGAGGCAAGAGATGCGCCAAGTAGCTTTAGCCACTGCAAGGCGCCCCCCAAAGCATAATCGCTTCGCCACTCAAAACAGCTAGTCGGAGTGCGCAAAAAGCGTTTTCTTGCTGTATGGGTAAATAGAAACGCTCCCCTCCACCCTTGCAAGCAGCTAGGTGACCTGAATCTGAGCCAGATGCTGTATAGATCGCTGGCGGCTTCAGTTGTTCGCCGTGCTGTACACCTGCAATTTCGTTTTGCTGCAAATCAGCAGTCTCTACTGCTGCATTTTGTAAACTTGAGTTAGCTTCTAGACCTGTCGCAGGCATATCGATCCAGTCCAGATGTCCATACTGCCCCAAATAGCGATAGGCCATGGCTAAGTGCCAAAATGGTCGCAAGTGCTTAAAGCATAGCCCCGCTGTCACAGCTGGGACTAGAGCTTGCCTCCCTCCTAAACCGAGAGCCTGCACCAATTTCTGTGTGCCTTCATCTTGTAGAAGTGCCCCCTTGAGATCTAAAGTCCCGATCGCCAGCGTTTGCTGCGGAAATCTAAGAGCGCCTAGCACCGCCAAAAGCAAAAGGGCGAAGGGCAAGTCTAAGTGATCACCTTCCCAACTTTTGGGAACTGGCCGCAAATTCACCACGATACGTCCTTTTGGATAAACAAAGCCCATCTGCTGTAACGCTGTTTTAACGCGCAAGACGAGCTCTGTTGCGTACTTTTTAGGCAAGCCCAATAAATCGGTATAGGGTAAGCCAGGACTCATGCTTAGCTCCATCGTTGCAATCTGAATTTGATCGCCCTCCCAAAAGGCCGTTTGCAAGCTGGCATAACGAACCCTCAAAGAACGTTTTTCGCGTTTCTTCGCGCCTAATGTTTGGCTGTTATCTTGCTTGCTCAATACCGTTCTTTCATCTAATCGATCAAGACCAAGCAAAATGCCCTTCTCAGTACGCTGACCCTCCACCGTCATCCCTCCTTTACTTTCTTGATATTCTTCAGAATTCCCATCGCTAGCAAACAAGGAAAATCTTCACTTTATCTCTGTGATCAGCTAAAAAATGCCATGCGTACTTAAAGAACACCTAAGGCCGAGCACCAAAGCAGCGAGCCTTTGCACGGAGCTTGCATACTCTAGCACCAGTTTCCCTCGTCTAATGCCTTCCCCTCTTTCTCCTCTTTATCCTCTTTATCCTCGTTATCCTCGCTGAGCAAGCATCTTGAAATGACAGATTCATTAAATGTCGTAAAATGGCAGAGTCGATTTAAACCTATAGATTCAAAGCTATATGCAAAATACTTAAGGATATAACACTGAAGGAGAGCAGCATATGAAATTAGGTATTGTAGGGCTTCCTAACGTGGGCAAGAGCACCCTATTCAATGCCATCACGCAGGCAGGTGCTCAAGTCGCCAATTTCCCTTACTGCACCATCGAGCCCAATGTGGGCACAG
>JAEZYR010000006.1 GCA_023442635.1 Bacillota bacterium
ACGCGTTCCAAAGTCTAGAGCGTCTGAAAGGCGCTCTTTTCTTTCAGCTCGTCAGCACCCAGTCACGAGCTGCTTGCTAGGCTCCTGTCACGAGCTGCGCGCTAGAACCCAATCACGCGCTGCCAGCAGCGCCGCATGCAAGCAAGCTGGATCCCACTGTCCTCCTCGCCACAGATGACGAAGCACAGCCGCTACCATGCTGTCTCCTGCCCCGACTAAACGCAGAGGCTTGAGTTTAGCCTGCCTACTGCCCTCCGCCGCAAGATCTAAGGGCAAGGCCGCCTCATGGTATGTGTGACCTTCTGAGGTCAAAAGTGTAGCCCCACTGGCACCCTGGCTATAAAGAATATGCAAATGCCTTTCGGCGGCATAGTCCAGCAAGACTTCTTCCACGTTTCGATCGCCGAAGCTCGCCTCCTTGTAAGATGCCAGAATCATTTGAGCCTCTTCGCCATTGGGCTTAACCCAATCCACCAGGCCTTGCTCAATAGCTCTTTTGCCTGCTGCCCCAAAATGATCTAGCCCAATCTGCGCGCCATAGCGTCTGCCAAGTTCCAGAAAGGCTAGCAGAACATCCCCCGATAAACCGTAGGGTAAAGAGCCAGTCCACAACAAATAAATTGGCCTTCGAGCTCTAGCTAGAAGCTCAAGCTGTTCTTCTAGCCTGGCATACAGGACTTGCCAGGCAGGGGCTAAAACGGCTTCTGGCAAAGCTTGGGCTTCCTCATTGAATTCAGTCAATTGGTAGCCGTCGTGGTGGAGACTGTAGCACTTGATATTTTGTCGTGGCAAAGCTGGCAACTCGGCTAGCTGAATTTGTATATGAACTGTCTCTGTTGGCATGAGACTGGCTTGAAATTGGCCTTGCGGATCAAAGCTGTAGAAGCTAGTAGGCACCCCTGCTTTGTCAAGGCACTGCGCAACGTTCCAGCCTTTTCCACCCCAGCACTGCTGACCTCGGCGGTAACGCATGCTCGCCCCTACTTGAGGCTCACGATCGAGGAAGAAGTCATGATCTTGCGCCAATGAAAGGCCTAAAACAATGACTTCTGGCAACAAGGCCTCTGTATTTTCCAGAAATGAAGCGTCTTTTTTCAAAACTCTATCTAAACCTAGTCTTTATTTGCTTGCCAAAGCGCTTGGCTGTAGTAGAGATAGACGGCCTGAGCCACGCTGGCTGCCAATGCTTCCTGCCGATCAGAATCAAGCAAGCGCTTTCTTTCTTCGGCCAAACTCAAATCGCCCAAGTTGATCTCCACAGCATTCATCCCGACATCTCTGATCAGGGCATTTTGGCTGGAGTCATCAGGTTGATGGGCCTGTGTTGAACGCAATGAAGGGTCATTTTTTAGGATTGTGCGCAAAAGCACTTGAGCAAGCTGTTCGCGTTCATGATCAGGATAATATTGATAAATCGCTTCCCTTTTTTGGCCGACTTCCCGTGTCAGTGCCTTTTCTTGTGCCAGATGGGCTTTGTTGCTTAAGTAACTGACTTCGACGCCCCCCTGCTGCTTATTTTCGATACGCCGACATCCCACGCTGATCACAATGACATCGCCTTGTTGGCGTTCCAAATCTAGCAGTTGTCGCTCGAGCAGCGTGCTGCCCAAGTCGTGAAACAAAAGATTTTGAGCGCGGTCTTGATTGCGGTCACGCACTTCCTGCAATTTTTCCAAACTGTCTTCTGCCCAATTTTCTTCTGCTTCGCCATGTTCATTCAGCGGTGACATCGCTTGTATAGCCGGCAGGTCGCGCTCTATCGCAAAGGCCGCAATCAAAGCTGCACGGGCTGAATCTGCCAACCACTCGTCCTCACTGCGCGTATAGCGAACAGAGGCGCCTAATTTTTGGAGTTCCTGTCCCAAAACTTGACTGAATTGCAAGTTCAGATGCTTTGCTTCTAAGTCATAGGGAGCCTGGCGAGGATGCGTCGCACCGCTTTTGATACCGCCATCTTGGGGATCCAGAATAACGGTCACCCCCTGCAACGCTTGTGGCGAGCGCTCCCGACCCTTGAGGGCGAGAAGAAGATCCTGCGCCTGATGCACGCTTGCGACCGATGAGCGCTCTGGCCAATAACTCAGGTCGCTGTCGTTGATGCGAACAGCCTGGTCTGTTTCCAAAGCAAAACCTCGCGCTGAGCTAGGTGTGTATAGCTCAGATGAGGCGGAACTCAGATAAACTGGCGCCTTTGAAGGTAGAGGGCGTGTCAGCACGCGATAAAAGATGATCAAGAGAAGGAGGAAAAAGACCAGCAGAATGTAGGGCAAGAGCGGCTCTAAGCGCATATAGAGGGAAACACGCTGCAGCTCTCGCGATGGTGTCAGGCCTTGAGGATAGCGCTGATAGGGGTCTATGCCGCGATGTTCAGCAGCGGCCCCCAAGAAGCGAGTCGCCCTTTTAGGCTTAGTAGGGCTTGCCAGTGTCTCAAGAGACTGCTCAAAACGCTGTTCTTGGCGAAGCTGAAGGCGGCGACGGCGCAGCTCTCCTGGAGTCAACTCACGCTGGCGTGCGGGTTGATGGGGTTCATAGATCTCTTCTGTATGAAAAATAGCTTGAGGGCGGACAGGTCGAATGCCAGATTGCCCCCTAATAAGCCGCTCTGGCAACTCTACTTCCAGGTCATCTTGCTCTTCTCGCGCATATAGAACGCCCTCAATAGGGATCTGAATCTTGCGCACGCTTCTTTCTTTCGGCCCTCGCCTAGCCTGGTAGGCATCTTGTGCTGCTCTTCCTTCACTCAGATCTCTAGGCTCTGCTGGGCAGTGGCCTTGCGTTTCAGGTAAATCCCTTGCCCCAAATCGACTGTCGTCGGCCTTTGCGTGAGTGAGCGCCCCTGGCATAAAGAAGTCCATAAGCGTCATCCTCAACTTTGCGTTGTAGCGGATGCAGCCTCTTCTAGACTTTCAGAGCGCGAACTTTCAGTCGAGGGTCGAGACGTAGAAGAAGCAGCTGAATCGCTCTCTTCTGGCTTTTCATCATTGAGCGTATCGCTGCGCTCATCTGGCTCTCTGCTGGCTTGAGCGCGACGGCTCCCTTCGGCTGGATAAAATTGCAAACTCACTTCTGCTGGTACGCGCGAGAGAATCTGGTAAGCGTAGTTTTCTAAGCCTTCAATGCGTACCAGAACCGCCATTTTGCGCGTGGCCGCCCCTTCTTTTTGGAGTTGTTGAGCCAAACTTTCTAGATCGAGCTGAGCCAAATCAATCTCCGCTGTCAAAGTTTCTCGCGTAACCTGCCCTGCATAGCGCTGGCGCACTCTCACACGAGCGCTGAAGCTGTTGGAATCTCGATGGTACCCTGCATTTAATTGCTCCAAGACCTGCTGGCTATTTAAGACCTGGATGGGTATATCGCGCAGGGTAAATTCTTGGAGTGGATTCGTTCTGACCTGCACAACAAACCACAGAATAATAGCCAAACCCAAGGCGCCAAGTCGCAGGAGCAGCTGTTTCCGTCGCTCAGCCTTCGGGGTGCTA
>JAEZYR010000007.1 GCA_023442635.1 Bacillota bacterium
TACAGAAGTTTGTGAGAAAAATGCCTTGTCGTTCTATCTTCTGTTCTTTAACAACCTTATATCCTCTTTTTTCAAAGTAAGACTTTGCCGTAATAGAAGCATGAGTAGTAATATCACCTTTAGCAAAATTCCTAATCATCTTTCCTGGAAAATGATTCATGGATGCCAGGAGATTGTGGGTTTTTCCCAAAGCCCTCCCTAACATGCCAGCAAAGTCAGGCGCCTCGGCATCCCAATGCGTCTTAAAACACTGTACAGCTTCCCACTTGACTTTTGCTTTATCCCATAGCTTTGAAACAAAGTCGCGCTTGTACGGAATCAAGATTTCTTCTAGTCGCATAAGATTGATCATTGGGGCTGTCCTTTTCGCTCGAGTTCACGCTAAGCAGGATGGATACTAAAACTTATGACAGCTTGTGAAGCGCCCTAGGGCTATGCCTCACCTCTAGAAAGCGTAAGCTTTGGCTCAAAATCATACAAAATCCATTCCAAAACAGGAAAATAGGCAATAAAAAAGAAAACCCCTATCGCTAGGGATTTTCTTTTGGTGGAGACGAGGGGGATCGAACCCCTGACCTCTTGAATGCCATTCAAGCACTCTCCCAACTGAGCTACGCCCCCGAAAAGGCCTAAAGCCTAGAACGAAAACAATCATAGGCATGATACGCATTTTTGTCAAGAACGCATCCTCAAAATGACTTGACACTAAGAAGAGCCTGAACAGGTATTTGGGCTTGAGGCCTGCCTAAGGCTCTAGTCTCTAGCCAGCACTCAGGGCTTGTCTTGGATCTAGGCTTTTGCTTGGTTTGGACTTCAGCTAGGCCTTGGATTTTTCCGCTAACTTGGCTGCTTCCTTGTAGAGAGGGGCTAGCTGCTTGTAAAGCTTTTTGTAGATGACATAGCGCGCTCCATAGGCCGCATGCCTAGCTTCATCAGGTTCGGCCGTCACATCAAGGTTAACCCAGGCCTTGCTAATCTCTGGCACACTCTTGGCCGCTCCTGTCGCAACAGCCGCCAGCATCGCTGCTCCTAAAGCTGGCCCACCAGCTCCTCTAAGCCGTCTGACTGGGCAAGCATACATGTCAGCCAAAATCTGTTGCCAAAGCGGACTAGCGCCTCCACCGGTCGCGCGCATGTCTTCAACCTGAATGCCCATAGCCCGAATCAGTTCGAGCGAGTCTAGCTGCGAATAAGCTACGCCCTCAAGAATGGCACGGCAGCAGGCCGCCAGGTCATGTCGCGCGGATAGGCCGAAAAAGACGCCTCTAGCATCAGGATCTAAATGCGGCGTGCGCTCCCCCATCAAATAGGGTAAGTAAAACAGCCCCTCAGCCCCCAAAGGCACTTGCTCAGCCAACTCATCGAGGTAAGCATAGACAGAGCGGTGAGCCTTTTCGGCCTCAGCTACGAGCTGGCCAGCCATCTGATCTCGAAACCAACGCAGGGATAGTCCAGCTGCCTGGGTGACGCCCATGACATGCCAGGTTCCTGGTACAGCTGCACAGAAGCTATGCAAGCGCCCCTTAGGGTCGACCTTCAAGCAATCCGTTTGGGCAAAGACAACCCCCGAGCTGCCGATGGTGGTAAACGCTAGACCCTCCTCCACCACCGCACAACTCAAGGCCGCTGCCGCATTGTCACCTGCACCCGCCACAATAGGCGTGCCGACCGCCAAACCTGTCAGGCTGGCCGCCTCTTCACTAAGCTCGCCAGTCAATTCAACAGATTCATAGACCTTGGGCAGATAAGCCTCGGGTATCTTCAGCAGCTCGAGCACCGTCAAATCCCAGTTACGCTCCGCTACATTGAAAAACTGCGTACCCGAAGCATCCGACACATCCGTAGCCCAAGCCGCGCTCAGTCGATAGCGAATGTAGTCTTTGGGCAAAAGGATATGTCGAGTCTTGGCGGCAATATCGGGTTCATGACGTTTCACCCATAGCCATTTGGCCGCCGTAAAGCCCGTGATGGGGGGATTGGCCGTATGTTCTATCCAAAAGTCGCGGCCAAACTCTGCCTCCATCCAGGCTACTTCCTCAGCCGTCCGCTGATCTGCCCAAATGATGCAAGGGCGAAGGATTTCACCTGCCTCATCTAGCAAAACAAGGCCATGCATTTGGCCACTCAGGCCTATACCAGCCACACTGTAAGGCGACAAGTCCAACGTGCTGAGCAAATTGCGAATGGCTCGGACAATGGCCTGCCACCATGCCTCTGGATCCTGTTCAGCCCAGGCGGCCTCGGGTTGCAAGAGCGGATAAGCCTCTGTCTCAGCTGCAAGCAAGCGACCTTCTGCATCATAGAGGGCACACTTACATGCACTTGTTCCTAAGTCGATCCCTAAATAAGTTTTTTCGATGCCTAAATATTGCCGTTCCGTCATGGCGTGTTTCGTAGACATAAGAAGCTCTTCCTCTCCTTTTGGGGCTCAGCTCATGGCCAAAGCCCAAACAGCCAAAGACCCAGTTAGCGAAGCTGCAAGCTGCCTCTCCCCAGCAGTCTTAGCTGAACATGATCTGATTCAAAGTCGCCTCGAGGTACTCCTGTAAGCCTGGCTCCACCACGGGTTCAGGCTGCTGGTGAGCATAATCAGCCAAAGTCTCCAATGAGCACTGACCTGCTTCGATCAGCCGACCCAAATCTGAGTCAAAGCTGCGATAGCGCGCTTTCCGGTTGTCCAGCAAGAAACCATCTTCACGAATTTTGAGCGCCATACGAAGGCCTAGGGCAAAGGCATCCATGCCAGCAATATAGGCTAGGAAGATGTCCTCATGGCGGTTGGAGGGGCGACGCGTTTTGGCATCAAAGTTAAGACCGCCATTCACAAAACCCCCTGCCTCAAGGATTTCGAGCATGGCCAGCGTGCAGCTGTAGACATTGGTTGGGAACTGGTCTGTATCCCAGCCGAGGAGCAAGTCGCCCTGATTGGCATCAACCGAGCCCAAAGCCCCATGCATCGCCGCCACTCTCAGCTCGTGCTCGAATGTATGCCCAGCGAGCGTGGCGTGGTTGGCCTCAATATTCAGTTTGAAATCATCCAAACCATACTGACGCAAGAAATTGAGGCTTGTCGCCGCGTCAAAGTCGTACTGATGCTTGCTAGGCTCTTTGGGTTTTGGCTCGATATAAAAATCGCCTTTGAAACCTATTTTGCGACCATAGTCGCGAGCCATGTGCATCAAGGCTGCCATGTGATCGAGTTCACGTTTCATGTCGGTGTTGAGCAGGGTCTCGTAGCCTTCGCGGCCGCCCCAAAAGACATAGCCTAAACCGCCTAAGGCCTGGGTAGCTTCAATCGCCTGCTTAATCTGAGCCGCTGCATAGGCATAGACCTCGAGTTGGGGTGCCGTGCCTGCGCCATTCATATAGCGCGGATGATCGAAGAGATTAGCTGTACCCCAGAGTAGCTTTTTGCCTGTAGCTTGCTGCAAAC
>JAEZYR010000027.1 GCA_023442635.1 Bacillota bacterium
ATGAGCGCTGCTGTTTATGCCAGCCGTGCGGCCCATCGGGGTCTCATGCTCGAGCAGATGGCACCAGGAGGCAAACTGATGTTGACGAGCGAGGTCGAAAATTATCCTGGTTTCCGACAAATTACAGGTGCTGAATTAGCTGATGACATGTTCAAACATGCTCAGGCCTTTGGTGCAAGCTACGAAAGTGCTCAAATCGAGCGAATTCTTTGTCACGGCGAAGATGATCAGCGTTATTTCGAGGTACAAGCTCGCAAAAAGTCCTGGACAGCTCGAGCTGTGATCATCGCCAGTGGCACCAAAGAAAAGAAGCTAGGCATACCAGGTGAAGAAGAATATTACGGTATGGGTGTCTCCTACTGTGCTGTCTGCGATGGTGCTTTTTTCCGGGACAAAGAACTGATTGTCATTGGGGGTGGCTCGACGGCTTTTGAGGACGCTCTTTACTTGACGAAGTTTGCTTCCAAAGTCACCATTGCCATGCGCCGCGACGTCTCTCGCGCTGAGCAGCTGCTCCAGAAGCGTGTAGCTGCTGAGCCCAAAATCGAGCGTCAGCATTGGTGGGTTCCCCAAGAAATCCTAGCCGAGCAAGCCGTAGTCAAGGGCGTCCGCTTCCAGCATGCCCAAACGGGGGAGATCTTCACGGTGCCTTGCGCCGCTGTCTTCCCACTAGTGGGTGTACTGCCCAACAATCATTTTGTCGATCCCGCCCTGCTGAACGAGTCTGGCTATATCGTGACGGACGATAGAATGCGTACGGCTATTCCTGGTCTTTTCGCAGCTGGCGATATCCGCCACAAGCAGCTACGCCAAATCGTGACCGCCAGCAGCGATGGGGCTATCGCGGCCGAAGAAGCTGGTCACTACCTAGACAGCTTGGCTGGCCGAGAAGTCGTCCGCCGTGGCGAGGAGTGAGCTCTGAGCTAACCTTCATAGCAGGCAAGACCTGGCGATCAGCAACGATCTATCTATGATAAAAGAGCCTCGGTTCTAGAACCGAGGCTCTTTTATCTGTCGCATAACCAAGTCTTACCAAGCAAAGCAGCAGCTCATCCTCCAGGACTCGCTGCCGCTTTGACTGCTGAGAACACAAGCTTCAGGCAAGCTAGGCTTCCCAAACTTTCCAGGCTCTCACCTATACATCAGGCCTTATTTGCTCGAGTTCTTCAGGTAAGCATCCATCGCTTCTTTTTGGACCTTGTAGAGTTCATTCGCTTGCTTGTTGACCTCATCTAGGCCAGCATCCTTTAGGCGGGCTATGAACTGATCCCACTCATCGATGGATTTCGTCCCTGCTATCACACCCCAGAAGAATTCACTCTTAGCATCTTCAATATCACTGCCCTTTTTGATCCAGCTGGTGAAGAGGCTCGGATCGCGCCAGTTGACAAGCTTGTCTGCAAAGATGCGGCTATCTGCTGCCGAACGCTCAAAGAGCGCCTGCGTATCCGGTGTATTGGCAAGATTGGCCTCGTCCTTACGGTTGAAGAGGTTATCAAAGAGCATCAGACCGATGCCTTTTTCTTTGTTTGCCTCGCTCTGAGGTGCCACAATGGCCTGGTAAGCTCCATTGGCGTCAATGGTATATTCTTGTCCTTCACGGCCAAAGCGACGCAAGATGTAATTGTCCTTGCTTGCCATGTCATCCCAGATCGCAAATACGCGCTCGGGGTCTTTGCACTTGTTGGTGATACCGAAGTAGCACCAGGCGGCTGCGTCTGCAGGTTCTTCTTGAGGCGTGTTGTTAGCACCCGTCACCATCTTAATGGGAACCCACTTAGCTTCTGGGTGGTTCGCCTTATTCGCGACCATCGCTTGGGCAATGGGGTTGTTCCAATCGCACCAGCTATAGGTAAAGCCGAAATTAGACTTGGCCATCTCTTCGTCGCGGTTGGTATCCTGGGTAATGTTAGGTGTAATCCAGCCCTTCTGGTAAGCCTCAGCAACCTGTTGCAACCAAACCTTGCTGCCCTCACCTGCAGGAGCATAACCCACTGTGCCATCTGTCATTTTGATGAAGCCCTGGTAATTGGTATCCTCAGCACCCTGGATAAAGGGCCAGAAGGAGCGGAAGTCCATGCCGTCACCACCCAAACCATAGGTGTCCTGTTTGCCGTTGCCATCAGGATCTTGCGTGGTAAAGGCCTCCATGACCTTGAGCAGCTCGTCAACCGTCTTCGGTTGCTCTAGCCCCAAATTGTCTAGCCAGTCCTGACGAATCCAGCTCACCTCACAACTTGGCTCAGCTACGTCACCAGGAATGCGGTACATGTGCTCACCATCATTACTCAGGGAGTAGAACAGGGTGCGCGGATCCATCTTATTGTAGTAGTCGCGCATGTTGGTATAACGATCAAAGTAGGGTTTTACATCGACCAACAAGCCAGCCTTGACCCAGCGCGTAAACTCTGTGTCCATGCTCCACCACCAGATGACATCAGGGCGCTGGCTATCATCCGCCATCATCAAGGTGATTTTTGAGCTCGCATCACTCCAGCCTGGGAGCACGGCCAGTTTGAATTTGACGTTATAGCGCTCCTCTAGTTCCTTCTGGACGCGTGAATCTAGCTGGGTATAGCCTGTCAAGACTGTAACCGTAATCTCCATCGGTTCTTCTTGCTTGGTGACGTCCATCTTCTCTGCACGCATGGGCGTCTTGGCTGTGGTACCACCGCCCTTTTTCTTGCCACAAGCTGGCAACAAAAGGCAGCCTGACGCCAGAAGCAAGGCTATGGCGGCTGTTCCGAAACGTTTCATTCTCATCTGTTTCCTCCTTAAAGTGAATCTCGCAACATAACGTTGTGACTTTTTCTGTAACACGTGGTGGTTTAGCCTTTGACCGAACCTAACATAACCCCCTTAACAAAATATTTTTGGACGAATGGATAGACCAGCAAAATCGGTACCGTCGCGATAACGATCGAGGCACTTTTGATGGTTTGAGCCGTGACATTGCTCGTCGATACAGTCTGAACGCCAGCAGCTGACATCGCTTCGGTTGTATTGGTGAGCATGTAGCGCAACACAGCCTGTAAGCTCCAGCGATCGGGTCGGGTGAGAATGTAAATGACGGTTGAAAAATAGTCGTTCCAATAGCCAACTGCAATAAAAAGGGCAATCGTAGCCAAAGAGGCCTTGGAGAGCGGAAGCACAATCCTGAAGAAGATGGTCAGATCATTGGCGCCATCAATGCGTGCGGACTCTTCCAGACTGCTGGGTATGGCCAAGAAGAAGTTGCGCATGATGATGAGGTTGTAGGCATTGATGAGGTTCGGCAAGATGAGTGCCCAACGCGAGTCGATGAGGTTGAGTGACTTAATCAGCAAGTAATTCGGGATCATACCGCCACTGAAAAGCATCGTAAACAAAATCATGTAGAGCAAAAATTTGCCACCGTGAAGGCGCGATTTGCTTAAGGCAAAGGCTGCCATTGCCGTCAGTAGCGTACCCAGTACCGTGCTGGTGACCGTCACAAATACAGAGGTGAAAAAGCCTGTAAAAATCTGAGGGTTTTTGAAGACCGAACGATACGTATCGAGGTTAAAGCCCTTGGGCCAAAGGAAGATGCCTCCGCTCTGGGTGGAAATATGATCCGAAAAACTCATCATAATCACATGCCAGAAGGGAAAGACCATCAAAATGGTTAGCAGCGTGAAGAAGAGGTAGTTAAAGACCTGGAAAACGCGAACGCCTACACTTTTTTGAATCATGCCTGACCTCCTTACCACAAACCGCGCTTGACGGTTCTTTTTGAGAGCTCGTTAAAGCCCAAAATCAGGCCAAGGCCCACGAGTGATTTGAACAAGCCAGCTGCTGTACTGAAGGAGTAGTCAGCATTGGTAATACCAATACGGTAGACATACGTGTCGATAATATCAGCCACGCTATAGACCAAAGAGTTGTACAGCATGAAGATTTGGTCAAAGCCAGCATTCAGGATATTGCCCAACCCTAATGTAAAGACCACAAACATCGTCGGAACAATGGAGGGCAATGTAATCGATATAGCCTGGCGGAAGCGGCCAGCCCCATCGATCGCAGCCGCCTCATACAGAGTGCCGTCGATGCTAGAAATGGCCGCGAGATAAAGAATGGTGCCCCAGCCCATACCCTTGTACACGTCGGAGGTGATCAGCATGGGCACGAAGCTACCTGGGTCGGTCAAAATTTGGACGGAGCGCCCCGTCAGGCGATTGATGGCCTGTGTAATAGCGCCACTGGTTGGATCTAACAGATTCATTAAGATACCAGCCATAACAACCCACGAAACGAAATAAGGGAGATAGAGGGTTGTCTGGGAAATGCGCTTAAAGGTCATCGAACGAATTTCGTTAAGCAAGAGGCTCAGAATGACAGGCGCTGGGAAGCCAATCAATATTTTGAGGCCTGAAATTTTGAGCGTATTGAGGAGCGCTCGGGTAAATTGCTCTTTGGTGAAGAGTTCTTCAAATTGTCCAAAGGCCACCCATTCACTCGAGGCTGGATCGTAGGGATTGTAATCTTGGAAGGCAAACTTCAGCCCATACATGGGGATGTAGCGAAAAATGATGAAGTAGACGACGGGCAGGATGAGGAACAAGTATAGATAGCGATCTCGATACAAGTCCTGCTTCAAACGCCGTAAATTCATTCTGGATGATTTCGGAGCACGCGCAGCAACTTGCTCACTAGAGCACCTCTCTACCCTCTTTTCTTTTTTAGGCATGTGGCACCTCCTGTATTCCCGAATACTAGCAGGATTCACATCTAAGAACGCAATAATCTAAGTTTCAATCTGTATTATGTCTATAAAACCTGTCTGTTTTAAGGCGTTATAATTAAATTAACTTAATTTAATTAGATTGATCTTCCCATTCTTGAGACTTGAATGTCCCCGTTCATCCTTAAATCGGATATAGGTACATCAAGTTCTGTGGGGCGGCTTCACTTGAGCAGACAAAAGAAAACCAGCCCTTTGGGACTGGCTTTCTTTCGGTTTTGCTTCAATTCTCTAGAGCGGTCAGGGTTTAGTAGATGGCGCAAGCGAACTTGAGCTATTTGAAGATTTAGCCTCCTGAGAACTTGGGGTCGACTCTCCTGCGGAGGCCTGTTTCGACGGTTCAGAAAGCGCCACAGGATTCGCGAGAAAGCGCACGCCGCGATCGTTCACCGTATAAATGCCGTTTTCGCCAGCCAAATCAAGTCTCAGGCCTTTTTGCTGTTCGATTTCCTGGCCGTAGACATCTGCGCGTTCCTGGCGGAAGCGTTCAAACAAGGCATTCGCTTCTTGTTCCTTGACCTCTCTGGGCAGGGTCAAGAGCAGCCATTTATTCTGCATGGAGCTAAAGTGATAGGCCTTTTCTTCGATAGGCTGTTGGACAATCTGCTGAATGCGTGCATTGAGCTTTGCCCTCTGCTGCTCACGCCTTAACGTAAGGGGAAGGAAGATGGCCGTCATAATAGCAACAACACCCACAATGGCGCCCAAGATCATCAGACCGTGTTGTTTGCTGACCCGTGGCCGGACAATCTCTTTCTTGCTTAGCTTGACCTTCTCCGCCGCTGTCAGCTGTCCTGGCTGCTTCGGTTTGGCTTTCTTGGGAGAGGGTTTACTCGTCATCTGCCCGCCAAACTCAACCACACGGGTCTGACCAAAGGCTGCAGCCTGGTCTTCGGCACTCGGCTCTTCCTGAGCTTCGTTGGCAAAGACGTGACCACTGGCATCTTCGGCCAAATCAATGCCCTTCTGGCTCGAAAACTTGTGCCAGCAGAACATGCAGACCGCTTCTGGTTTTCGATCATCAACATCAATCAAAGAGCCACAATTGGGGCAACGCGCTTCGCGAATAGACATCTTGCGTTCATCTCCATTTTTACAGTCGGATAAGCATTATAATAAAGCCTAGATTAAGCTGCAATTCAAGGC
>JAEZYR010000090.1 GCA_023442635.1 Bacillota bacterium
AGCCCCCAAGACTGCTGGCGCTTTTGACACATCAGAAGAAAAAGCCCAAAATACAACGATACTGTAGGCATCATATGCCCTGTTTAGACAGGGCTTTTTTCTTTAGGAGGTTCATATGTGTGAGTCCCAGACGCTGCAAGACCAGTCCCCCGAAAGTCAGCATTATCCTTTCGCCACAATCGAGCAAAAGTGGCAGCAGCGCTGGCAAGAACTCAACTGCTTTCGAGCTGCCAATCCTGGCGAGGCCGGTTCCGAAAAGGAGAAATTCTACTGTCTTGTAGAGTTCCCCTACCCCTCAGGCAACGGCCTTCACGTCGGACATCCGCGCTCCTATACCGCTTTGGATGCTGTCGCCCGTATGAAACGCCTTCAGGGCTATAACGTACTCTATCCCATGGGCTGGGATGCTTTTGGCCTGCCCACTGAAAATTATGCGATCCAGCATCAGATCCACCCTGCCAAAGTCACCGCCCAGAATATCGCTCGCTTCAAGCAGCAGCTGCAAGCGCTAGGCTTTTCTTTTGACTGGAGTCGTGAAGTCAACACCACCGATCCCGAATACTTCCGCTGGACGCAGTGGATCTTCCTTCAGCTCTACAAGCACGGCCTAGCCTACAAGAAAGAAATGCCCGTCAACTGGTGCCCTTCCTGTAAAGTTGTTCTGGCCAACGAAGAAGTCAAAGACGGCTGTTGCGAGCGTTGTGGTACCGAAGTCATCCAGAAAGTCAAGTCGCAATGGATGCTCCGCATTACCCAATATGCAGACAAGCTCCTAGAAGGTCTAGATCACGTAGACTTCGTGGAGCGCGTCAAAAACCAGCAAAGCAACTGGATTGGGCGTTCGACAGGAGCAGAGCTAGACTTTGCTACGAGCGCTGGCCAAGCGCTCAGGGTCTATACCACACGACCTGATACCCTCTTTGGTGTCTCCTATATGGTCGTCAGTCCTGAGCACCCTCTCCTGCAGCAGTGGCTAGATGAGGGTCTGCTTCAGAACGCCGAGGCCATCAAGGCCTATCAGCTTGAGGCTCAGCACAAGTCAGACTTCCAGCGCTCCGAAATGAACAAGGACAAGTCAGGCGTGCGTCTCGAAGGCGTCGTAGCTCTACATCCCATCACCGGTCAGGAGCTGCCGATCTTCGTGGCAGATTACGTCCTTATCAACTATGGCACAGGCGCCATCATGGCCGTGCCAGCTCACGATGAGCGTGACTGGGCCTTTGCCCAAAAATATGGACTGCCCCTTGTGGAAGTGGTCGCAGGTGCCACGCAAGCCTTGAGCGAAGCGCCTTACACCACAACCGAGCAGGGCGTACTGGTTAACTCCGACTTTCTGAACGGCCTGTCCGTGCAAGAAGCCAAACAGCGCATGATCGACTACCTGGTTGAGCATCAGCTAGGTCAGGCCAAAGTCAACTACAAACTGCGCGACTGGGTTTTCTCGCGCCAACGCTATTGGGGCGAGCCGATTCCAATGGTCTACTGTGAGCATTGCGGCTGGCAGCCTTTACCTGAATCAGAGCTGCCTCTGCTTTTGCCTGAAGTTGACCGCTATGAGCCAGGTGATGACGGCTCTTCCCCCCTGGCCAAGCAAAGCGATTGGGTCAACTGCACCTGCCCCAAATGCCACGGCCCAGCTCAGCGTGAAACCGATACCATGCCTCAGTGGGCTGGTTCGTCTTGGTACTTCCTCCGCTTCATGGATCCTCACAACACAGAGGCCTTGGCCAGCCCTGAAGCTCTGGCTTACTGGTCGCCCGTCGACTGGTATAACGGCGGCATGGAGCACACCACCCTCCACCTCCTCTACTCACGCTTCTGGCACCGCTTCCTCTTTGACATTGGGGTTGTACCTAATGCCGAACCCTACCGCCGCCGTACCAGCCATGGCATGATCCTTGGCACCGACGGCAGCAAGATGTCGAAGTCACGCGGCAATGTTGTCAATCCCGATGACGTCGTGGCTGAATATGGCGCCGATACCATGCGCCTTTACGAAATGTTTGTCGGCGACTTCGAAAAAGCAGCGCCCTGGAGTACGAAGAGCATTCGCGGCTGTGAGCGTTTCGTTGAGCGTGTTTGGCAACTCGGCCAGGATCTTCTCAAGGGTGACCAGACGAAGGCGGCTGAAGAAGGAGCCTACCGTCCTGAACTCCTCGCTTTGATGCACCAAAGCATCCACAAAGTCGAGCAGGATTTGATGACCCTCAAAGGCAACACGGCTATTGCCCAGCTGATGACCCTGAGCAAACGCTTTGTCGAATTGGGAGGCCCAACGCGGGCTGAGTTCCGTACCTTCCTAATTCTCTTGTCGCCGATGGCGCCCCATATTGCCGAGGAACTCTGGGAGCAATTGGGCTATGGCGGCTATGTCCATGAAGCCAGCTGGCCACTTTATGATCCTGAGCAGGCGATCGAGCCGGAGGTCGAAATTGCTGTTCAGGTTAATGGCAAAGTTCGCGATCGCGTCATGATTGCCCACAGCGCCTCTGCTGAAGAAGCGATTGCAGCAGCCAAAGCGGCTCCTGAAGTCGTTCCCCTCATAGAGGGCAAGACGCTCAAACGCGAGATGTATATTCCTGGCCGCTTGGTCACCTTGGTGGTTTAAGCCATAGAGGGTGTAGATCTAGAGCCAGGCCTGGCTACCTTGCGTTTAGGGTATAAGGTCTAGGCTGATTTTCTTAGGGCTTTTATCTAAAAGCAAAGAGCGGAGCTTTGAGCCCCGCTCTTTTTTCATATAGGAAGCTATAACAGCTAGCCTGGCGTTTGCTCCTAGTTGAGATACGCCTAACTCTAGTACGCAGAATGCCTCAAAGATCCCGCTTGGTAATGGAAAGCCAGCTCGTCCCCATAAAGAGCACCAAGAATCCCAGCACATACAGGAGGTTAAAGCCCAAAGGAAGGCGGTGAACTGGGTTATTCGCACCCACCTGAGAGCTAAAGAAGAGGCTCTCTTGCAAGGAAGGATAGAAGCGCTCAAAGAAGCTCAGGTGTACGAACGGCATGATGAAATACGACTTCATCCATAGACCGAAACTGCTGGCCAGCATGCCCAGTAAATCCAAGAACGTCACCATGCAGCCTACCGCCACCGAAATAGCACTCTTGCGAATCAAGCACGACAGCATGAAGGCAAAACTGCTGTAGAAGAACAAGCGCAGGAAGTAGCTTAGCGATAGCCAAAGCATCTGTCCCCAGAATGGGATGCCGTATACTCGCCCACCGATATTCAGGAGGGCGCCCAATGCTGCTCCAGGGTGGAAAAGTTGCTGGCCTAAGACGTTGAGAAAGAAGACAAGGGCAGAGCCAACACCAGCCGTCAGGAACAAGGCTCCATATTTCGCCAAGAAGATGCGGTAGCGTCGAACTGGCGCGATGATCAACAACTTAATCGAACCGCTCTCAACTTCTTGTGAAAAGAGGCTGCCGGCAATGATCGCGAGGTAAACGCCCAAGATCATGTAGCTCGTCTGCCATGCCTTGTTAGCTGCTGTTTTGTGGATATCTGGTGCAAGGTTGTTGTCCTGATAAGCTGTCACCCCATGAGCTAAACGAAAGGCAATCTCGTCTTTTTGCCGCTGCAATTGGCTGCGCTCAAAATCCGTCAGGCGATGCGGTACTTCTTCATGGCTTATGCCTGTTTTGAGCACCTCTTCAAGCTCTTGCTTATTCAGCCACAGCTTTTCGATCTCTTTGATGGCCTTGTCGTCATAGAGGCTCAGTTTACCCTCTTTCAGCTGCTGCTGAGCAAAGCGGACAGCCTCAATGCGAGCCTGGTACTGATTGGATGCCTGTTGGTCTAAGCCTTGCACCTCTTCTTGCAAAAGGCTCCAGCGCGTTTCTTGGGTCTGCAAGTAAAGGCTGTAATCGCCTGCTTCGAGCGCGGCCTTAAGCTTTTCTTGCAAGCTTTTTAGGTGTTGGTCTTGCACGGGCAAACGATACTGTTCTAGCAAATGCTGGCGCTGTTCCTTCGTCAGGCCTTGCAGCCAAGTCTGGCTATCAGGGAATGTAACCCCAGATAGCGCAAGCGGCGTCTCGCCTGGTGTCAGGAGTTCAATTGAAATCATGTCTCTCAGCAAATCAGGAACATACGCAAAGCCTGCTTCCAAGGGATGTGCCGCCGCATAGGCCTTATAGCGCTCCGCCATGGCATCCTTGGTGTAGAGGTCCAAGATGCTGTCTGCGTCCAATTCCTCTGGATTGGGCAGGTCCCTGGTGAGCAACTTTTGTTCTTGCCGGAGATTATCCTGAACGCGTTCGACAACTTTGGCCGAAGCTGAGGCCGATGGCGTCGTACCTCGAATCGGCCTTTCGGTATCCCGGTAGCTGAAGTGCCCATAAAGCACGAGTACCACAAGCAAGGCTGAAGCCAGCCAAGTTATCTTATTGCAGACAATCTTGTACAACTCATTGCGACAGAGCACAAATGTCTTCTTCATTCTGGCTTTCCTTTCTTTTAGCGGATACGGCTGGATTTGGTACGGTTCAAGAAGCGTTCTTCCAGTGTTTCAGCAACTGGGGCAAAGTGTTGGATATAAAGCCCCTGCTGAATGATCTTGGCCTGCAAGGGGCCTAGGCTAGACTTGGGATCTTGCTGTTCGCCCAAATAAAGGCGCCAGCGCTCGCCATCTGCCTCATAACGCTTCAACAGGCCTGCTTCCTGAGCATAGGCCAAAAGCTGGGCTATGTTCTCCGACGCCTCGACCGCAAGGAGCCAGCAGCGCTCATCCGCTTCAAGTTGCAGGGCAGGGCTGCTTTCGCTGTCGCGGACGCCAGCCAGCCAGGAAGGTGTTTCGCCCTCTGGTGCCACACTCGTGCCTGCAAGTCCTAGAGCCTTGCGTTCTGCTTGCTGCTCGCGATAGCGTTGGGCGGCCTTTTGGCTGCGCGCCTCATAGATCGGATCATCCTGCACAGCAAAGGCATCCAACATACGGCCTTGATCGATGATCACAACACGGTCACAGATCAGTTGCATTTCGCTGAGCATGTGGCTTGAGATCAAAACGCCGACACCCTCTTCGTGGGCGAGTTGCCTTAAGAGGTCTCGCAGCTCGTGAATACCCGCTGGATCCAAGCCGTTCGTAGGTTCATCTAACACGAGCAAGCTCGGCTCATGGACGAGGGCCAAAGCCAGGCCACAGCGCTGCTTCATACCTAGCGAATAACGGCGGACTTGCTCTTTGATGCGGCTTTCTAGACCCACTCTCTGAATGGCTCGAGCCAGCTGACTGCGATCCTTGATACCGTGCAGGTGTGCATATAGGGAGATATTTTGGTAACCCGTCAGATGTGTATACATCTCAGGGTTTTCGACGATGCCGCCCACATTTTCCATCGCCTTTTCATATTCCTCACGGAGCTGATGGTCCTGAATCCAAACTTGGCCTGCATCTTCTTGGTAGAAGCCCATGAGGGTTTTGATGGCTGTCGTCTTGCCTGCACCATTGGGACCTAGAAAACCCACAATCTCGCCAGGGTAAACTTCGAGATCAATACGATCCAGAGCGCAGCGTTTGCCAAAAAACTTGCTTAGTCCTTCTAATCGCAAAATGGGTTCTTGCGCATTTGGCCGAGACTTGATCTTAGCTTTATTTTGCATCTTTACGCTCCCCCCAATTCCATGAGCACCCGTGGCGTAGGGCTATCTAAACCTGTCAGATTCCAGTTCTTACCTTGGCGCTGAACGATGCCGAAAGCTTGCATAAATACGCTGCCATGCTCTTGGTTATTGCTTTTGAGGCTAAATTCGGCACGCAAAAGGTAAGACTCGCCATCATTGGAGAGGTAAATATTATCTACGTTGATTCCGCCTTGATTGGCCAAATCGACCATCCGCTGCGCCATATCCTGGTCTTGCTTACGCGCGTCTAGCCACGACATAAGCACCGTGCTCCAGGCTTCTCGCTGCGCCTGTACAAAATAGGCGACCAGCTCTTTGTCGTCGCTATGGCGTTGCAAGGTCGCCTCATAGTCTTGACTCTCCTTTTGGAGGCTCGGTAGCGCTAGCAAGGCTTCAGTCGTCCATGCTTTTTCGGCCTGAGGCTCAAGTTCCTTGAATACAGCTTCACTTGGCCAGAAATAGGGCGCGAGTTCTGCTCCGAGTTGCTTGTCATAAACCTCTAACAAAGCGACTTCTGCCTTTTCCTTTCGCACAGTGTGGACCAGCCAGGTCAAGCAGGTCAGCATCGCGCAGACAAAAACAACAAAGAAAATGTTGATGCGTCGCCACCATGCTCTGGGCTTGGGCAACCCAGTTTTGATAGATCCTTTCACAAATAAATCCTCCCGTTTTTGATCCCAAACATAGGTGTAGCATACGGAACATAGCCCTGGGAATGTCTAATAAATTTTTAAAATTGTATTGGCCCTATATCAATGTGAGGCTTTTTCTTCGCTGGACGCGCCAAAGCCCATGCCCTGCATGGCGGCCAAAATCCAACGGTGGGGCACGATTTTAGAAAGCACGCGCAAGGCGTAGGCACTGAGGTGACTGAGCGATAGGCTCCGCCCCTTTTCAGCTCGATCGACCGCCAGTTGCACCACGCGATGGGGGCTTTCCATGCCTATTCTTTTGATGCGGCTAATTTCCCCCTGCCCCCCAGCTTGACGGCTAAAAAATTCAGTCTCCATGGGGCCTGGGCAAACACTCAAGACCTCAATGCCTGCCTTTTTCCACTCGACTTGCAGGGCTCTAGAAAAGGAGAGCACATACGCCTTGCTCGCCGCATAAACAGCAAAACCTGGCTGGGGTAAAAAGGCAGCCACCGAAGCGATTTGTATCACCTTGCTTCCCCTGACTAAGAAGGGGCGCACCAAGTGCGTCAAGGCTGTCAGAGCCTCTATATTCAGTCGACAAAGCTCTTCCACTTGCTTGAGGCTCAAATCTTCAAAACGGCCAGCATCACCAAAACCAGCTGCGTTGATGACCCACGAAAAGTGCTGAATACCTGCTTCTGCCCAGGCTTGGGGCAAGCGGTCACGTGCGTCGGCCACGCCCAAGTCCACCGATGTCCAAAGTACGGCTTCGGCTCCCCACTGCTTGAGTTGCTCAGCTTGCTCGGCGAGTCGCTCCTCGCGCCTGGCTAGCAAATAAAAGTGGCGGCAGCGCCCAGTCTGGACAAGATAACGGGCAAAAATAGCGCCCAGTCCTGATGAGGCTCCTGTGATAAGCGCCCAGGCTTGGGGCTGAGCTAAGTCGTATCTGGGAACACCCTGGATTTTCTGCATGTCATTCATCACAATGCCTCCTCTTTCACATCGAGCCTTACGCTTGATAGCCCGATTGGCCTATAGTATGTTTCCTATGATGCTAAGTATAGACAAATCACCTTGCTTGCCTCACTTAGCTCACGCCATTCGTTTTCAACTTAGAACACCTGAGGAATGCCATGTCCCCCAAACGCCCAAAGCACGCGAAGAATGCCCTCCCCACCTCTGACTTTGCCCGCGATCGCCGCCTCGGCATTCAGAGCTGCGGCATTCGCGAATGGAGCGAGTTCACCACAGATTACAATCGCTGTGAACCGACACCCTATCGAGCCTTGGATGATCTTTTTGAGCACTATCACGGCCTGCCTAACCCTCATTTAGTCGACTACGGTTGTGGGCGAGGGCGCGTGTTGTTTTACTGCCACCAGCGCTGGGGTTGGCGAGGCACAGGCGTCGAATGCCACGAGGACACGCTCATCGAGGCGCTCGAAAATCTTGAGCGCTACCGCCACAAACGCCAGCGTCGCGGCCGTGTATTGCAAGATGAGATCGGCTTCGAAGCTTGCCCAGCCGAACATCGGCCAGTCCATAAAGACGAGAATATTTTTTACTTTTTTAATCCCTTTAGTGTGGCTATTTTTCAGCAAGTTCTCGACCAAATTCATTGGTCACTAGCAGAACACGAGCGTCCTATTGATCTTTTGCTCTACTATCCACTCAACAGCTACCGTCAGGCCTTACGCTTGGATCGGCATTTTGACTTAGCCTGGGAACTGCCATTGGATTGGGGCGAAGAAGCACGCTACGACCGCTTTTTACTTTACCAGCACCGCCCAGCTTGCGGCTCATAAACTAGGTTAGATCTCGACTGTAGAGTCAGAAAGCGCGACCCTCATGCCTCGGCACGTTCAGCGTTTGAATTGCTGTTTCAGTAGGGCGTGTATAATATTTTGTCGATATTTCATATATGTTGCCCTAAGTGGATCACCTATATAGAAAGAATTGGAGTTTATCCAGTTATGTCCAAATTAACTCCCTCCACCCTGCCTGATCCAGCTCTAGTCAGCCCAAAAAGCAAGCTGGCAAAAGACTCAGCTCTTCAACACCGTCCATTGTTTTTTTCTATTCTTTGCTGCTTCCTCTGCCTAGCCTTGGCCTTCTTTTCATTATTTTGGCAGCGCCGCAATGGCTACGACAAGAACAAACATTATCAGTACTCTGGCCCCGTATTTCCTTTGCAGCAATTGGGTGGGCAGCAACTGAGCTTGCGCAGCAATCGCCTGCTGCTTTTTTCTTTAGACGAGCGCTTAAACAAGGCCGATATACTCGACCATTACGAAATGGAAGCGGCAGGACAAGGCTCGCTCCACTTGCTCTATCCTCGCACTTGGCGACTCGCAGACGGCAAGCCTTACCCCATGCAGATCAAGATGGATCAGCAGCCATTGTCCTCTGTCCCCCTGCTTGGCCAGGCTCTCTCAAATTCAGAAAGTCGCAACTGGCAAGAAGATCGCCGTGCCCTCCTCCAGGATCAGACGCTTTTTCAGATGCTGGCGACAGAACTCCAGCAATCCCAAACAGCCGAGCAACTCGATTTTGAGACGGGTGCTATTTCGTCTCTGAGTGCCGCCCTCTTGCCTCGACAGGCCGACAGTCTCGTCCACAGCTATCAATTCAGTTATAGTCCTAGCGGCGCCCCTCGCGCGCTTTACCTAGAAATCGACCCTGAGCAAACGGCTGTCGTCGCTTTCGGGGCTGATCAAATTCGTTATGATCAGACGACGTATCAAGTCCGTTTTTACACCGAAGGCTATCGACCTGGAGCCGTCCGCGTCTATTGCTTAGGCAAGCAGCCTCTTTCTTATCGTTTGAACGAAACAGACGCCAACGATCAGACCTATACCCAGAGCGCTCAAGTGACAGAGACTCACCAACCCCTTGAAACTTGGCAGTTGCCAGCTTTGGAACTCATTCAGGAGCGCATCGAGCAAGAAAATTTTGCCAAAAGCCAAGTCAGCAGCCCCAAAAGTCAGCCTTCGCCGCAGGAAGCCACGTCGAGTAGCGAAAGCCCTGTTCGGATTCAGGCAACGGTGAGCAGAACGACAGAAAGCCACTCCAACGATCGCGTCATCGCCAAACTGTCCTCAAGGCCTAGTTGGGCGCCAGTCCTAGCCCAGTTAGGCAAAAAGACCTTGCTAGATGAGTCTTGGCTTACATTATTGAGTCGCCGTTTTTTACACGAGCTGGCCTTGTCTTGGATTCAACAAATGCAATTGGATCAGCTGGACGCAAAAGAACTGCAAAAGCGCTGGCTCTCGCAAAAGCAGCAAAGCCCATCCACGCCAAATCAGGCCGCTGCAGGATCCGCGAGTCTATCCAAGCCTTCAGACGAGCAGATGCAGACTGCACCCTTGCTTGCTTTCGGGGCTAGCCTAGCCGAAAGCAAGGCCTGGAGCGAGCAGTTTGAAAGCCCAAAACAAAAGCCTTTCGCAGGTGATACCTTGCTGAATGACTTGCTTTTGCGCCCCCACTTGCTGTACCAGGTTTTTTCGCTCCATTGGCCCCATGACGCTGAGGCTCATACCAGCTCACAGAGCAGCTCTATGAGCCGAAAGCACCAGCTCGACCTGCTTTATACCGCACCCTTATCGCAGCATGTTCTGGCGGAGCAAAGCCGCAAAAATCCTGGTTTCTGGCGCCACGAGAAGCAGCAAGCTGCGCGGGCTGGCCAGGGGCTCTCATTGGAGCGGCTCAGCTTTTTGAGTGGCGGAGCTTCTTCTTTGCCACTGCAGCAATTTTGGGTTGAACTCAAGTTGGGAGATGGCCTAAATGTGGGCGAGAACAATTTGAAGCTCCAAGAGGCTTCTTCATCCCAGCGCTTTTTGATGCCTGGTGGCCCTGAATTTGGCCAGATCGACCTCAAGCGTCTAGCGCCTATCCATCAGGCCCCATGATTTCTTTCGTCCACCGCATCAAGCCAGTTCTGCAAATACTGTTCGACGGGGCCTGAAAGGCGCTCATCCAAGAAAAACTGGGTCTGTATGTATTCGCTTTCGTAATGGAGCTCTAGCTTGGCCGCATGTTTTTGCAAATAAGCCAGTAGGGCTCCTTCGCTATAGGGTAAATTCAAGGCATAGTGCCGTTG
>JAEZYR010000110.1 GCA_023442635.1 Bacillota bacterium
CATTTTCTGTACCCCTGGAGCAAGCAAGCGTAGGCTAGCTGCAGCCGTAGCGGCAAGCTAGCCGTAAAAAATAAAACAAAAAGACTGAGCAACAATCGTTACTCAGTCTGCTGGTTGCGGAGGCGGGACTCGAACCTCGCGACCTCCGGGTTATGAGACCGGCAAGCTACCAACTGCTCCACTCCGCGATATTGATTTCGATTGGTGCTCATGGCCGGACTCGAACCGGCAATTTACGGATTTTAAGTCCGCTGCGTCTGCCAATTCCGCCACACGAGCTCAACATCGAACGCTTCTCTACTTTAGCACAATGCTTCTGGATGTCAAGTTTTAGCTCGAAGAACAAATTATGAAGATCTGCGGATCGCTAGGCTTGCCCTGCCTTGTTTTGGTGACTTGTCCGCCCCGCTAAGGCTAGACACTGTGGCGCCTAGTCTTAAACGGGGCAAAACACGACAAGGCAGACATTCAGGGTCGGCAGGAAAAAAGATAGCGTGTGCAGTGTCTTTGTTTTTGTCCAGCTTCTAGCACTGGGCTTGGGAAATGCACATGGCGCATCGCATCGGGGAAATATTGGGTCTCCAGACATATCGCGCTATGAGGCCCATAGCAAGCTGGGGCTTCGTTCACCGTGTAAACTTGCAGTCCTGGCATGTCCGTCTCGCAACGCAATACTCGGCCATTTCGAGGATCATACAGTGTCGCTGCCAGGATACTTTCCTTCCGCTCATGTTTATCCAAAATAAAATTGTGATCCAAACCTCCAGTCAAGGGATAATACCGCTCTGCTGCCTGCAGGCGCTCCCCTAAAAGCGTGGGATTTTGGAAGTCAAAACCCGTACCTTCAACGGGCAGAATAACCCCTGTCGGGAGATTGGCCTCGTCTAGTTCACAAATCAATTTGGAGGTGAGCTGCAAAACCTGATCGTGTATGCCTGGATACTGAGTCCCACCAAGGGTGAAATAAGCATGATTGGTCAAACTGACGGGGGTGGCTCGGTCACAACTGTAATCGTAAGTCAGCTGCAAAACAAAGCTTTCTCCCTCCTCGTCTTGCTGACGGTAAAACTGATAGCTGATAGCTATTTGCAAGTTGCCAGGAAAACCGCCCCAAGCATCTGGATGTTCAATTTTGAAAGACAGTACCCCATCGCAAAGTTCTGCCTCCCAATTCTGGGCGTGTAGCCCTGCCGAAGCACTGTGTAGGCAATTGCCCTTTTCGTTTGCTTCAAGGTGAAAAGTTTGCCCCCCTAGAACAAAAGAGGCATGACTTAAGCGATTGGCATAAGGCCCACAGACAGCACCGTGATAAGGTGCCTCCTTCAAATAGGCCTCAAGAGACGGATAGGTCTGTGTTACCTCATCTACATGTCCCTGGCGATCAGGTACCTTGAGGGAAAGAAGGCGCGCTCCATATGTGCAAAATAGGGCTTCAACCTTTTCATCAAGCTGGCAACGGTAGGCCCAAACCGCTTCTCCTGACTCCAGCTTGCCCATGCAGCTGCGTTGCCAGCGAGGATAGGCCTCGCCTTGGCTGACGCTTTGCCATGCTAGCGCTTCGTTCATCACTGAATCCTCCCTTATCTTGCTGTCTTTTGTGTCGTGTCGCTCTTCAGATAACGGTCAAACCACTGGTGGATTTCTTCGAGTCGACGCATACGATGGCGCGGCTTGCCACTCCTGCTCAATTCATGATTTTCGCCATGAAAGACAACCAAGCGCGTCGGAACGCCCTGCAATTCAAGGGCTGCATAAAGCTGGTAACCTTCAGCTATCGGACAGCGGTAATCCTCATCCGAGTGGATAATCAAAGTCGGCGTCTTCATCTGTCTGGCATAAGCCAAAGGCGAAACCGCCCACAGTTCCTTGGCTTGGTCGTAAGGATTGCCTGCAATCTGATCCTCAACAAAGTAATATCCAATATCTGAAATGCCATACATGGATATCCAATTGGCTATGGAACGCTGAGTCACACAGGCGGCAAAGCGTTGCGTATGTCCGATGATCCAATTGGACATAAAGCCACCATAAGATCCCCCAAAAACACCTAAACGCTGGGGATCAATGGCTGGATATTTTGAAAGAACAGCATCTGTAAGCGCCATCAATTCTTCGTAGTCTACCGTGCCATAACGGCCCCGAATATCGGCCTTTTTCCAACCTAAGCCATCACTGCCTAAGGGGTTTGTGTAAAAAACAATGTAGCCATGCTGAGCTAGATATTGCATTTCGTGATAGAGCAAAGCTCCATAAGTTGCTTTTGGCCCACCATGAATGCTTAGGAGGGCTGGATACTTTTTGTTGGCTACATAATCGGGTGGCAAAACGACGTAAGCTCTCGCCTCCCGATAGGGCGTCGAAAAAAGGAAGCTGCTGACAGTCGCCAGCTTTTCCTTTGACCAAGCCCCTCCCCAATCACCTATACGGTTCTCAGCGGTCGGCCTTTGCGGCAGGTCGCCTTCAGAAAGGTAAAGGTCAACGCCACGTCCTGGGGTAAAAGCCATATAAGCCCAGCGATTTTCAAAAACAGCCAAGGATTCTATGTTGCAGCCCTCTTGCGCAAGATGCGTCTGGATGTTTTGTTCATGGACTGGCTCATCCTGCAAAGGGAAAGAGCGCCAGGCCGCATGATCCTGCCAAGTAGCTAACATATGAACTCGGCCCTGGTGAACAAGCCAATGCTTCCCTCCACCCTGCCTGAGATCGGAACTAGCGCCTCCCCCCATGCGCAGCTGATTGACTTCAGAGGGATCATCTGGATCCATAGCGAGCAAGGCTTGAGCACGATCTGGCAGCACTCGATAGGGCAAGGCATCTTGGTTTAAGCCGTAGCGTTGCATATTGGTCGCCCAGACATAGGTTGCGTCTTCAGTTGTATAGAGATCCCAATAGACCATGGGCTCATCTCCAAAGGGCTTCCACTCTTGTGCCCTAAAAGCTTCTCGGGGTGTTTTCTCGAGCAAATCCAAACAATAGAGCTGCTGATGCAAGGGCATAACCCGCCGCCGTTGGGTAGCTAAATAGAAGAGCTTTTGCTGTCTGGCTTCAAAACACCAATCACCCACATTTTGATCTGGGGACGTCAAGGCTTGGTAAGATAGTCCCTCCGCTAAGCCCTCCACCGAAGTCAGCTCAGCACCTTCTGGCAAAGTGCAGAGATACAAACGCGTGTAACGATGCGCAAAGGTGCCGCCATTATGCCAAAAGGGAATCGCCTCAATCACTTCATAGTCTTGATTTTCTTCTAAGGCTGCTTCAGCCAATTGCCGCTGCTCACCTCTTAGGCTGCCGAGCACTTCATCTTCATCAGCCTCGGCTACAGCGAGAATGAGATGTCTAGCGTCGAGGATCTCCACTCTTTTAACTTGCTTGTCAAATGTCAGCGCGTGGCGAGCTTCACCGCCTCGACAGTCAATACGGTATAGGCAAGTTTCTCTTGGCTTCTGATCACGCTCTTGGCGTTCTGGGGAAAGGAAAAAAACCTGATAGGCATCTAACCAAATAGCTGCCAAAGCTGAAGCATTGGCTGTCAGCTGGCGGCTCTCTCTCGTTTTGCAATCGAGCAGATGTAGGTGCTGGCGGCTTTGATTCTGTTCTGGATCCTGCTCTGTCAACGTATAAAGCAAGTAAGCTCCATCTGGACTAAAACGCGGCTGGCTGGGAGCCTTGAAGGCTGCAAAACCGGCCAAATCCGCTGGTCCGCGGCCATCCAAAGCTGCTTGCTGATCCAATGGACTGCCAAGTTTATGACGAATACTAAAACGTGTAGCTGACATAAGCGCCCTCTCCATGGTCTAGATTAGGCCGTCACCTCGCTAGGCAAAGAGAAGCAAGCTCAGCGCCATAACAGCCATCCCTGCGATCATACCCCATATGGCTACATGATGTTTACCATACTTTTCAGCTGAAGGTAAAAGCTCGTCCAATGAGATATAAACCATAATGCCAGCAACACCTGCAAAAACATATCCCAATGTTTCTTCCGTAATAAAAGGTCTCAAGAGCAAGTAGCCGACAATAGCACCAACAGGCTCAGCCATACCTGAAAGGAAGGCATAGCCCAAGGCCTTCTTGCGGTTGTGGGTCGCATAATAAACAGGTACAGCGACGCCGATACCCTCAGGGATATTGTGGATGGCGATAGCCAGGGTGATGGATAGACCCAGTCGTGGATCCTGCAAGGCCGACATGAAGGTCGCAAAACCCTCAGGAAAATTATGAATAGCAATGGCCAGAGCTGAAAAGAGCCCCATCCGTAAAATCGCTTGACGCGTTTGGGCATCCAAGCCTGCTTCTGCTCTGCTGGCAGAACTTATGCGTGTCGCCTCACCTGTTGGGGCAGCGTCTATTGAGGCCTGAGTCAAAGGAAGACCTCCCGTTGCGGGGTTGCTTGTTTTGTCTACGGTCTGTTCCTCGCCACTCACCGACTCCAAATAGCGAAGTTCATGAGGGTTCTCTGCATCTGGAACAAACTTGTCGATAAGCGCAATCAATGCAATCCCAGCAAAAAAGGAGATGACCGTGAGCCAACTCCCCAGTCGATCTCCTCGCGCCTCGCGCAATGTATCAAGCGCTTCTGCAAACAGCTCCACAAAGGAAACATAAATCATAACGCCAGCAGAAAAGCCCAAGGCCAAAGCTAAGTATGTAGAGCCAATGTGCTTGCGTCTGACCGTAATGAGGCCGCCGATACCTGTCGCCAAACCTGCCAAAAGGGTCATCAAAACAGCTTGCCAAAAATATGTGTCCATCGATGCTATGCAACTCCCAAACATCTCGATCATAAATAAAAAAATGATGGAAAAATTTTAGATGAAAAAGGCGACTTCAAGTAAACTTTCATCACAAAAGCAAAAAAATTAGCCATAGGAAACTCTGTTTTATCTCCCCTTCTGTCCATGCCATCATCGGCTTTTAGATGCATAGCTCATCCTGGGACACATTACGGGGCATAAAAAAATCAGCAAAAGCCTATTGCCTTTGCTGATCTAAATGGTCGAGGTGAAGGGACTCGAACCCCCGACATCCTGCTCCCAAAGCAGGCGCGCTAGCCAACTGCGCTACACCTCGCTGCAGCGGCTATCATAACAGAAGAAGCTAGAATGGACAAGTCATCTTCCGCTTCTCCCTAAGCCTTAGCGCAAGGCATTGCCAATAGCTGGTATGACCTGTTTTTTGCGGCTCATCACACCAGGCAAGAAAAAGGAACCCTCTAGCTCCGTAAGCTCCTGATCAAAGGCCTGGCTTAAGTCTCGTAAGTTATCTTGCGTGCAAGCATAATAAAGCTCTGTGCCCTCTTCTTGGATGTCTGTAGCCATAAAAAGCATGATATCAGAGCGCCACTGATCTCTTGCATCCGCCAAAACACTTGGCATCTCCGCAAGTTTATTTTCGAGGCCACGGAAATCCATTGCACTGATCTGACTCACGCCAATTTTGATATCGCCAAAGAAAAACTCCTTAAAGTCTAGGAACAATATGTCCCGCGTACTATGTCCATGCAGCTGCTTAGAGAGCGAGAACATTTCTTGCGCCAAATCTGGTATTTCCACCCCTGCAATCTTGGCTAAGTAGGCGGCTGTATCGACATCTCGGGGCGTGCAGGTAGGCGATTTGAACTCCACTGTATCAGATAGAATAGCGCAGAGCATAAGGCCAGCAGCTCGCGGCGAAGGCTCGATATGCTTCTCGAAAAACATATTGGCGATAATCGTCGACGTACAACCAACAATCTCATTTCGAACATAGATAGGTAGATCGGTCTGAATATCACCTAAGCGATGGTGATCGATAATCGCCAGCAGCTCAGCTTGCTCCAGGCCTCGCACCGACTGCGATCGTTCATTATGATCCACTAAGATGACTTTTTTTCGATTGGGTCGCAATAAGTGATAACGCGAGATCATACCTTGTACTTTGCCATCGCTGTCTAGCACAGGGTAAGAGCGATAACGCGTACTCAACATGCGTTCTTTGACATCATCCAAGTAGTCTTCTTCCCTAAAAGTGACGAGCTTTTCTGTCGTCATCGCCGTTGAAACTGGAGCTGAAACCTGTGCCCGCCGAACTGCCGTATAAAGATCCGCTTCGGTCTGCAAAAGCGCAATGTGTTGGCGATAACGTTCATCCCAAGCCTTCAACTGCTCTTTGGAGCTAGGATGCTGGCTGCACTCGATTAAGCAGGGTACTTTTTGCTGGATGCATTGCTCAATTAAGTCAACCGAAAAATGGCTGCTGAAAACAATGGCTCCCAAAGATGGTTCTGTCCCTACGCCGTGAATTTCGAGTGGACCCGTTACCACCTCAAAGCGTTTGCCATAGACGGTAGCCTGGAGCGCCTCTTGGAGATTTTTGAGGATGAGCGAAAGGGGCTCGCCTAGTTTGTAACCCAAGTCTGCTGCCGCGACATTGCCTGATGTAATCACACCACATAAGCGATTGTGCTCATCTACAACAGGAATACTTTTCGTGTCGGATTCCTGCATGACTTGCCAAGCTCTAGCGAGCGGCTCCGTTTGCTGCAGCTGTTGGGGGTGGTCATAGTCCACATCTCGAATTTGCGTGCGCACGTCCCGAATTTCTGGCGGACTCGACGTATTAAAGCGTTTTAATACCCAAGCGGTCTCTGGATTCAACTCCCCTCCCCGTACAGCGATAACGGGTTCTCCTTGGCGATTGTAAAATTCTTCTAGTGCCAAAGCCGAAGCGACGGAATCTGTATCGGGATGAATATGTCCACATATGTAAGTAACAGGCATGGTGAGCACCTCAATCATTTCAATCTGACAAGCTCTGAGTCTGCTAAGATGATTTACATTCCAAGTAGCTCACAATAGCTCGTTGGGCAGTCTTTATTCTTAATTTGGGTTATCATTCTACAACGTCAAAGAAAGATCTTGCTAGCCAATCTGCCCAAACAGCTTGGTTATGGCATTAAATGGAGGATTCATATGTCTCACCTTACACCCAAAGAAGAACTCAAGCACTTCCTTCTGCGTCAAATCGCCATTCCCAGTGCGAAGGCCGACGCTACGCCTGGGGCACCTTTCGGGGCAGAAACGGTACATGCGCTAGAAGATTTTCTTGCCCAGGCCGAAAAAGACGGCTTTCGGACACGGCGTTTAGACGGTTACGCTGGCTATCTAGAATGGGGTCCTGAAGATGAGAACTTGCCCATCGTCGCTGCTGTCTGCCATTTGGACGTTGTGCCTGCTGGTGACTGGGCAGATGCTTATACCCCAAAGGTCGAAGGCGACCGCATCATCGGACGAGGCAGCTCAGATGACAAAGGCCCAGCTATCGCTTGCTATTACGCCCTCCTCGATCTAAAGCGCCAGGGTTATGAGCCTCAGTGCCGCTTGCGCCTTATTTTAGGCCTAGATGAGGAATCTGGCTCAGCCTGTATGGCCCACTACAACAAAGTAGCTGAAGCGCCCGTCGCAGCTTTTACGGCCGATGCTGAATTCCCTGTTATCCACGCCGAAAAAGGCCTCTTACAGTGCCGTCTACACTACGATGCCAAAAAGGATCCTCACGCGGCTTCGCAAGAAGCTTCAGCTGACTTAAAGCTCCTAGGCGCTACGGCTGGTACACGAGCCAATGTCATTCCTGGACGTGCTTACTTGACCTGGGAAAAGGCTGGAGAAAAGCAGGAAGAAGAAATTTTGGGACAGCAGGGACATGCTTCAACACCAGAACTCGGCAAAAATGCTATAGCTTTGGCCATGAAGCAAGCTGCAGAACGTCTAGCTCAGGCTGGTGGAAGTCATCCCTTCGTCACCTTTTTCCAAGCCTGCTTCGACCAGGCCTACGATGGACAGCACCTCGGTATTGCCTGTTGTGACGAAGTGTCAGGTGCGCTAACCCAGAATGTTGCCATCCTGAATCTTGATGGCGATCTTGCTGACCTGACACTCGATATGAGAATTCCCGTTACGGTTTCAATCGAGGAAATCGAGGCCAAAATTCAAGACGCGCTTAAGGCTTACGGTGTAACATACGAGCGTTTGAGCTACAGTGCGCCGCTCTATCTCCCCAAGGACCACCCCCTGGTATCCACCTTGACTCAAGTTTTCTCAAAAGTCACTGGAAAAAATCTTGAGCCTATCGCAATCGGTGGCGGTACCTACGCCCGCTCACTCCCTAACACCGTTGCCTTTGGCCCCTTTATGCCTGGTGAGGAAGGCTTGGCACATCAGACAGGTGAATACGTTGATCTTGAAGATCTCATGGTTGCACGCGAAGTTTTCGTCGAAGCCTTTAAGGCACTTGATCAAACCTATGCCAAGTAAAAAAGATGGCTAAGTTCTAAGCCATCCTGACATGAAGGCTCTGAGCACAAGCCGTGCCAGAGCCTTTTCTTTACGATGCCAAAGCAAGTGATAAAGTCGAGAGTAAAGCCTCTCGCATCGCATGGAATACCTTAGCTAGATTTTTGCCTATTCAAAAAAGGAGGAAGCTGTTTAGCTTCCTCCTCGGTCTTTGCCTAAATGGGATCAAACTTAAGACTCGCTATCTTCCTCGCTGAAGAGTCCTGCTAGCGCACCAAAGGCATTGCTCGTGCTGCTGTCCTCATCCTGATAGGAAGTTGGCGTACGATCCTCTGAGCGACGATTACGGCGGCGGTTATTGCGCTCACCACGTTCGCTACGCTCAGAACGCTCGCCACGAGCAGGACGCTCAGGAGCTTCGCTGGGCTCATAGTCTGGGTTATTGATGGGCTCCACATCGCGAATTGAGATAGAGATGCGACGAGCTTCGTTGCTCACATCCAACACGCGAGCTTCAACCTCTTGCCCCTCTTTGAGCACATCCTGCGGCTGCGTCAGGCGCTGATTGGAGATCTGCGAAATGTGGCAGAGTGCGTCCACACCAGGCGCAATCTCAACAAAGACACCAAAGTTGAACATCCGCACAACTTTGCCCTGAACAATAGAACCTACAGGGAAGCGCTCTTCGATGTTGTGGTAAGGATCATCTTCGATGCGCTTGTAGCCCAAGCTAATGCGACGACGCTCTTTGTCAAAATCTTTGACATAGACCTGAATGACATCGCCCACATTGATGACTTCAGAGGGGTGTTTGATCCGCTTCCAGCTCAATTCAGAAATATGAACCAATCCATCCACACCGCCGATGTCGATGAAAGCACCGAAGTCGGTCAAGCTGCGAACCACACCATCATAGATATCACCGATGGCAATGTTGTCCCAGAGCTCCTCTGCCCGCTGCTTACGCTCCTTGTTGAGTAGGGCGCGACGCGAACCCGAAACACGCAGACGACGACGATCCGGATCGAATTGCGTCACCAGGATTTCGAAGCTCTGGTTACGGTAGGGCTCTAGATCCTCAACCGTACCAATCTCCAGCTGGGTGCGATGAATATAAATATCGATTCCGCCATAGGTCGCAATCACGCCATCTTTGACGACGTTGACGACTTTAACCATCAGAGGGGTACGATTCTGATAGGCTTCCTCGACCTGGGCCTTGTACTTGATAAAATCGACTCGAGCCTTGCTGAGGATGATCTCTTTACCCATGTCTGAATTGCGAATGGCACGCACAAAGACATCAATTTCTTCGTGATTTTCGCAAGCAGCATCCAAATCAAAATCAGGTGTGGATACAAACTCTTGGCGCGGGATCTTGCCTTCGGACTTGTCTTTGACGTCCACATAGACATACTCATCATCGTAACGGATGACATTGCCTTTGACGGTGATACCTCTACGCAGCTCGGGAATAGAATCGACGAAATCTTCAAAATTCAGATCGACATGCTCCTGCTCGTTGCTGACGGTTTCGTTGTTCTCACTCATTACGCGAACAACCTCCATGATTGTACTGTCCGGTGTCGATGCACCTGCACTCAGCCCTACTCGCTTATTGGCGAGAGTCCCTGCGGCCAGTAGCCCATAGACCTCATCAGCTTCTTCGATCAGATACGTCGTCCCGTTAACGGCTGCACAGACATCTCGCAGTTTCCGTGTATTGGAGCTGGAACTACTGCCGATGACGAGCATGACATCAACCCGCTCCGCCAATACTTTCGCTGCTATTTGTCGGTTTGCAGTCGCTCTGCAAATTGTATCAAAAATCTGTAATTTAGCAAGATAACAAGAGAAAAAATCTCGAATCTGCCTATATTGTTCAAGTGAAAAAGTCGTCTGGCTCACAAGGATTGTGGGCTGCTCCAATACGATTTGCTTTTCAGACTTAGTCTCACCTTTTATTTCCTTCGCGGAGGCTTTTTGAATGAGATTCTGGGCTTCCTCAAAGCTGTTAATCACAATGGCCTGTCCTTGAGCTTCTCCCAATAGGCCCTCAACTTCAGGATGTCCTGGATCTCCACAAATAAGAACCTGCTTGCCTTCTTGGTAAGCTTTTGCCACCTGCTCGTGTATGCGCCTCACATAAGGACACGTGGCATCCTGGATGGCTTCTACCCTGGCTCCCAACGCTTCTGCCAGCTGCGGCGCTATGCCA
>JAEZYR010000148.1 GCA_023442635.1 Bacillota bacterium
CCCTTCTGCTGCGACTCATAAATTTCACGGAAAATCTGGCTTTGTTCAAGGACTGTTGCAAAGTTGCCAACTGCATCAATCCGTCCCTCATCCATGACCACAATCTGGTCGGCTTGCTCAATCGTCGAGACACGCTGGGCAATAATCAGGGTTGTGCAGTCATGGTAGTGAGCTTTGAGGCGGTGGCGAATCCTGGCATCCGTCGCCATATCGACGGCCGAAGTCGAGTCATCCAAAATCAAGACCTTAGGCGATTTGAGGAGGGCGCGGGCTATGCACAAGCGCTGACGTTGGCCACCCGAAAAGTTGCTGCCGCCTTGCTCGACTGGTGCATCTAGCCCTTCTGGATGAGCTGAAACAAAGGACCAGGCATCTGCCATCTCGAGCACTTTTTGCATCTCTTCATCCGTCGCATCGGCCTTACCCCAAGCAAGGTTGCTGCGAATAGTACCGCTGAACAGGGTGTTTTTCTGCAGGACGAGAGCAACTCCATCACGCAAGGCCGTGAGATCATAATCGCGCACGTCATAGCCGCCAACTTCGACAACGCCCTCACTGGCGTCGTAAAGTCGAGGGATGAGCTGGATCAAGGTAGACTTAGCCGAACCTGTTGAGCCGATGATGCCTATCGTTGAACCAGCTGGAAAGTCGAGGTCAACATCCAGCAAGCTATCTTCTTGGTTGCCTGGATAGCGGAAGCGGACGTTTTTGAAGCGGATATGGCCATCTGACACGCTCAGCGCTTTTGGCTCTGCAGGGGATAAGATGTCGACTTCTTGCTCGATCACCTCAAACAAACGCTCAGCGCTCGTCTTGGCGCGGCTGAACTGAATGAAGATCATCGAAAGCATCATCAAGCTAAAGAGAATCTGGTTGATGTAAGTCAAGAAAGACATCATGTCACCAGCTAGCATTTGGCCGTTGATAATCCGCTGTCCGCCGAGTAGCAGAACGGACAGGATACAGGCATAGATGATGAACTGCATGACAGGCATGATCAGCACCATCAGGCGTATCGCATCCAATGCCCGTCCGCGCAAGTGGTCGTTGGCTTCTTTGAAGCGGCCTTCTTCATGCTCTTGCCGCACAAAGCTCTTGACGACACGGATGGCCAGCAGGTTTTCTTGCAGAACAGCATTCACACGGTCAATAGCTTTTTGGAAGCGACGAAAACGCGGGGTTGCGAACTTCATCAGCAGCAAAATCGCTATCGCCAGCAGCGGAATAGCCACCAAGAAAACCATGGTGAGTGGCGCATCGATCATCACCGCCATGATCAGCGCGAACACAAACATAAAAGGCGCACGAATGCCCATGCGCAGAAGCATGGTTCCAGCACCCGAAAGATTCGTAATGTCATTGGTCAAACGCGTAATCAAAGAAGGCACTGAAAAGCGGTTGAGATTGCTAAAACTGAAGCGCTGGATGCGACGATAGGCTGCGCTGCGAAGCTCGGCACCGAAGCCATAGCCCGCATGCGAGCCGACGAAAGAGGCCGCACAACCAGCTAGCAGGCCAAGGAGCGCCGCCAAAAACATCCAGATGCCCATACGCAAAACAACGTTTTGCTGGCCGACCATGATGCCCTCATTCACCATCGTGCGCATGAACATCGGGATGATGACGTCCATCGCCACCTCGATAACCATGAGCAAGGGGCACAAAATGACCGAACGGCGATAGGGGCGCGCATAGGGCAATAGGTCTTTGATCAGGGCAAAGCCATTGCGTTTCTTGGGTACACCAGAGGCGAGTGCATCGTCTGCAACTCGCCTCGTCTCTTGTTTTTCTTTTTTCTTTTTTTCTTCTCCTACCATCTATACCTCTTTTCTTCTCCTACCATCTATACCTCCATAAGCCTCAAGTCTCCCCGTTCATAGCAAAACCTGCTGTTATCAGGCTTTTTTGGCCGCCTGCTGCAGGATCTGCAAAATCTCATCCCAGTGTTCTTCCATCTCTGAAAGCAACTTAAATTGGGTTCTAGCGCGCACGAGGTTGTGATCGTCGTACGCCGTCTTGAAGTAGACGTCACCATTCAAATAGTCAGCCAAAAAGCGCATGCCGATCGTAAAGGTGATCAGTCTAGCACCCCATGCCAGCGACTCTATTTCCTTCGGGGATAGGACGGAGCCACAGGAAGACAGGTAGCCCTCCGCATAGGCCTTAAACAGCTCTAAGGAGAAGTGTACCTTGCTGAGATCTTTTTCGTCTTCGAGGGCCGTCGAGCAGGCGAAGCGCACCGCATCGCCAAAGTCGTAGGCAGCCAAGCCGGGCATCACGGTGTCTAGGTCCACAATGCACAAGCTCTTGCCACTCTTTTTGTCAAAAAGAATGTTGTTGAGCTTGGTGTCGTTATGGGTGACGCGCAGGGGCAATTCGCCCGAAGCCAGATGATCCAAGAGCCAGGAACAGCTTTCGCGTCTAGCACGGCAAAAGGCGAGCTCTTCAGAAGCGCTCGGCACACGATGTTTGGGATCTGCTGCCGCCGCTGCCTCGAGTTGCTCAAAGCGGTGCACCGTGTCATGAAAGCGCGGAATGGTCTCGTGCAGAGAGTCGGCTGGGAAGTCTGCCAAGCGCATCATAAATTGGCCAAAAGCAGCCCCTGCATCGCGCAAGTCCTCTGGGCCGCGCGCTAGCTGCAGGGTAATCGTTTCAGTAATAAAGTCATAGCAGCGCCAATAATTGCCTTGCTCATCAACGTGAAAAAGCTGGCCTTTGCGCGTCGGGATCACACGCAGGGTCTCGCGCGCTGGGTCGCCTCCGACCCGCTGAATTTCTTCGCGCAGATAACGGGTAACCGCCTCTACATTCTGCATCAGAGCCTCAGGCTGCTGAAAAATCTCGTGGTTGATCCGTTGGACGATGTAACTGTGATAAGCACCCTCATGGTCTTCACAACGGACATAGACGGTATCATTGATGTGTCCCTCACCATAATTGGGCTGAACCGCCACCACCTCACCATTAAACGCAAAGGGCAGCGGAATAAGTCGACTAGCTTGCTGAGACATCTCTGACCTCCTCATCTCGCTAAATCTGATGAAAATCTACCGAATTAAAAATAGCAAACGATCTTGTTCATTATAATCGCTGAAGGGCGTGCGGTAACAGACAGACCCAAGATTCAGCGTCTCTTCTTGTTCTTCGCAGGCCAGCTAATAACTGCTGACCTCCTGTGCACAGGGTATCTACTTGCTCAGAGCAGCGTGCTATATCTGAGCTTAACTGAGGCTTTCGAAGCGTTTGGGCGTCAGCTGCAAGAAAATAAAAATGCAGAGCGCCAGCAAGGCGGCTAGTACGAGCACGGCACGCAAAAAGCCTAGCCAGAACAGCTGGGGCAAGGGCAAGAAATGCCAGATCGCCTCCACCCCTACAAACACAGCTGACAATACGCCACAGGCAATCAGTCCCCACAGTTGATTGAGATTGTTTTTGACGGGCACCATTTCGTTATCCCAATCAAGGATCGGACGGAAAAGATCAAAGTAAACCGAGGCGACAGAGCCCAACAGACAAGCGATTATCGTGAGCAAGATGGCCAGCAAGGAGCTGTACCAAGGCACCTGGCAAAGGTAGATGGCCAGCGCCAAGAATGGCACAGTTCCTACCATCGCCAAGCAAGTCGCAACCAGAAGTTTGGCGCCGACTTGCTCCACATAAGGTACGGGGATAACTTTCATAATCCAAAGAGCTCGCCCTTCGCGTGACAGGCAGGTGCTGGCCACTGGCGATAGGGAACATGAACTCAAACCCAACAAAATAGGCAGCACCCAGACATGCTGCAGCCATTCGCTCGCTCCCTCATGGAAAAACTTAGTCGCCTGCATCTGAATCAAGTCCACGGGGATTTCTTTGCGGAAGAAGTTGATCACAAGAACCACGATAATAATCAGCGGGAAAACTAGAGTTCCCAGAACACACTGCATCAGAAAGGTTGGCGAGCGGAGAAGCGACCACCACTCCCGACGCATCAGCGAGAAGCAAACCGACTTTTGGCGGCTGGCCTTTGCAAAATGCTTTTGGGTCATCTTTTTGTGGGTAATCCCTACCGTGACCTGGTTAATCATCCGACTGTAAAGTGGAATACTGAGCCCATAGTTGAGCAGCAGACTACCTGCTGCCAACACGAAGGCCGCCAAGAAAAAGAGCAGCATATTGACGGTACTCTGCCCCATGTAGAGGCCCTCGCCAGCCAGATAAGCATTAGGCACCAGCGGCATCCATCGATCCCAATCTGAGATCAGTCGGCTGAGGAAATCGCCCTGGCCTTTGCCCCCTCTCTGTAGGAGATTTGGGAGTAGGGCGACCGCTATGATGATGATGAAGGAGAAGATCGAACTGACTCGGCGAAAGCGCTCGCGGTTTCTAGCCCCTGGCACAAAGCGCATGAGGAGCATGACCAGAATGCTGCTTATCGAAAGTGGCAAAGCCGGCAGCAAAAGCATATGAGGCAGCAGTAGGAGCCACCACAGCAGGGGCATCCCCAGGCGTATACCGTAATAAATGAAAGCAGGGCCGATCAAGATGGGCACCATGCTGAGTGAGTAAATATAGATCTGAAAAAACTTCACTTGCACAATGGTCTCAGCTCGGTAAGGCAAGACCAAAAGAGCTGGCAGATCGTCGTTGTGGTAGTAGGCGGTCACAACATAGAAAATATTCGAAAAGGCGATCATCAAGCTCGTCACAAAGCAGCCCACAAATGGAAACAAATGGGGCTGGCTCGCGGCCAAGCCTGTCTCGACAATGGCGATACCTAGGGCAGCGCAAACCCCTGTAAAGTACAAAATCAAAAAGCCTGCGAGAATCCACCTGACGACCTTATTCATCGCAATCGCAGAGGGCTTGTTATGTCTCTTCGAAGCGAAAAGTTCTCCCCGAGGCCAGGTCTTAGCCAGTAAACGATAAAGTGTCCAGAGACGTTTCATATTTTGGCCTCCTAAGCTTCATCAGATGCTTTTAGCACTTGCTCAGCCTCTTGCTCCAAGGCCTGGAGGTTAAATTGTTCTTCGGCATCAGCCGTCAAATCCAAGAACAATTTTTCTAGCGAGTCATCCGACTGATGCTGCTGGCGTAGCTCCTCCATTGTTCCCGAAGCTACACAACAGCCGTGGTCGATGATGGCGATCCGATCGCAAATTTTCTCGGCGACATCGAGCACATGAGTAGAAAAAAGCACGAGATTGCCCTGATCCGCATGCTGACGCATCATTTGCTTGAGAAGGTAGGTCGAACGAGGATCAAGGCCAATCATGGGCTCATCAAGTATCCAGACAGGTGGGTTATGCAAGAGGGCTGCGATCAGGACAATTTTTTGTCGCATGCCGTGGGAGTAGTTCTGAATGCTCTCATTTAGGCGATCAAAAAGATCAAAGTCCCTGGCCAATTTCTCAATTTTTGCGCTCAAACCTTCGGTTGGCAAACGGTAAATGGAGGTCATAAAGTTCAAATACTCGATGCCCTTGAGGCGCAAAAACATGTTGGGATCATCGGGCACATAAGAAAACGATTGCTTGGCTTCAACGGGTTCTTTGATGATGTCATGGCCATTGACCAGCACCCGCCCCGTATTCGGACTCAAAATACCCGTCACCATCTTGAGCGTGGTCGTTTTACCTGCACCATTGGGACCGAGCAGGCCAAATATTTCACCGGCTCTCAGATTCAAAGAAAGGTCTTTAACCGCATAATTCCGTCCGCCATCATAAGAAAGACTCACGTGTTCAATCTGAAGCATGTATTTACTCCTTTTGTCGCTTCTCAGCCTTGCGCCTTGCGCACCTGAATTACAGTTAGCCTAAGCTAAGCAATCAAATTCTAAACCCTCTGCCTGCCAAAGGGTCAACAAGAAGTGAACCCTTTCAGCTGGATTATCTTGCGCCAGACGAAGAAGAAAGCAGGGCTTATCCGCCTCTTGCTGCAGGCTCTCGATTTTCACCCCTGCATCCACGGCTTGATCGAGGCACTCAGCCAACGCTTCAGTTGTATCGCTTAGCTTAAGGCGGATCGTTCCGACGCTCTGGCTGCTGGAGCTGTCTTGAAGCTTAGCAGCCAAGGCCAGCTCGTGTTGGCGGCGGCGAGACAGGCGCATCAGGCAATCCCATAGGCGCTCAGCCCCTGGATGCTGCGCCTTCTTTTGCGCCTCGCGCTCGGGGTCTCTCAGATTCCAGGCTGTTTTTGCCTTGGCCTCATAAACGGCTTCGCTCAGCTCCTGGCGGCGACGAAACAGGCGATCTATTTCTTGATCCAATTGATCCAATTCTTGGCGCAAGGTCAGTAAGTCTGAAGGTGTCATAGCGCTTTCCTTTCGTTTGTTTCTGCTATCTGTTCTATATGTTTCTGCACTGGCTTAGATTTTCTGCTCTATCTAGGCTTTTCTTTGGCGCCTGCTCTCTCTCTTTTTATTGACGATAATAGCTGGCTGTGCCTCCCCTATTAGTCAGACGCAGTTGCCTGAATCATTCCGCCTCGCGAGTCACTTCGGCATCAAAATCAGGCCAAATCTGCCCGAGATCCGCCGCCAAATCTGCTAGCGGCAAGCGCTGTATGCAAGTTTTACCCACTTCTTCAAGGAAAATCTCTTGCAGTTGCTGGCCTTGTCGTTTGTCATCAAAGGCCAACTGCTTCTGCAGAGCCTCAATGTCAAGTGGCTGAGCCAGGGGCAGCTGCTGGGCGATCAGCGCACAAATACGGGCACGCAAAGCTGGTGGCGTCAGCCCTCGCAACTCGCCTAGACGCAAAGCGAGGTGCAATCCCATCGCCAAGGCTTCCCCATAGCTGTAGAGGACGTGCTCCGTAATCGCCAAGATGGCCCTGGCAAAGCTTTGGCCGAATTGTAGAGCCAAAGCTTCTTGCTGCTCGAAGGGATCTTTTTCGTAAAGGGCTTTCTGCCCTCGAATCGCCCGCTCAATGAGCCATTCATAGTCGTATTGTCTTCGCTCAATCTGTTCCAACAAGCGGTCATCATGTGTCGCGCCATAACGGATGAGCTCGATCATACCTTCAGCTAGCTGGTGGCGTGGGAGCGTCCGCAAAACGCTGGGGTCAACCAAAACCAGGTGGGGTGCATAAAAGCAGGCTAATTGGGCAGAGGCTCCAGCGAAGTGCAACGCACTGCGCCCGCTCAGACCTGCTGTGGCCTGGGCACTGAGCGAAGTGGGCAAAAGCACCAATTTCAGGCCATGCTGCCAAGTCGCCGCCACAAACGTGGCCACATCTTGCACCACCCCTCCGCCAAGGGCGATCAACAAATCTTGTCGACTTAATTCCGCCAAGCGACAGGCGCGGTAAACGGCCTCCACCCCTTGTAGCGTTTTTTGCTGTTCGAGCGGTTCAAGGGCGTAGCTCATGCTATCTATGCCAGCTACCTTGAGGCTGCGCACCAAAGTCGCGAGGTGAATCTTCTCGAGATTCCAATCGCAAAGTACCAAAGCGCGACGGCCTGGCCCCAGAGCGGCTATCTTTTCGCCTGCCCTTTCGAGAATCCCAGACTGAAGCCACACACTGTAATCTCGTTGTCTGCCTTGCACCACAATTTCAGCCATAATGGCGCCTCTTTTCTGACTTGAATAGCTTTAGCAACCGAGAGAAGCAGCTATTTCCCAAGCCACATCTCGGGGATTACCTTCAGCCAAGACCTCAAGGTCTGCGGCTTCGCGGTATAAGGGCAGGCGCTCGTAATAAAGCTGTTCGGTCTGGCTCTGCAGTTCCGAGGATAGATCTGGATCCATCTGCCCCGCCCGTTGAAAGGCAGGCTGAAAGCGCTCCAAGATCAAATGAAGAGGGGTGTTGAGCCACACAATCAGAACTCCCTGCTCATGCAAGTCACTCGCCACACCGCGTTGGATAACCGTACCCGCTCCTGCCGCGATAACAGCCGAGCCTGGACGCTGCACAAGACTTTGCAAGACTTCTCGCTCTTTTTGGCGGAAGGCCGCCTCTCCATGTTGTCTTTGGTACTGGGGGCTTCTCTCACCTGTCGCCTTTTCGAAGGCTTCGTCCAAGTCCCAAACAGCCAAGTCACAGCCCATCGCAAGGGGCAACTGGCCAGCTACGGCGCCCTTGCCCGAACCTACAAAGCCTATGAGTATCACTTTTTGCTCAAAGCGCCGCCAGATCTCTTGACCCAGACGACGAAGCCTATCCTCCAAAGCCCAAGAGGCGTCCTGCGGCCTGCTGAGGTGATTCAGGTACAGCAAATCGGTCAGTCGTTCTTTTTGCTCAGGTTGCCAGATCATCCTTGACAAGATGGCCTGTCGCCAAAGCATGCCCAAGCCATTCGCCACCTCGCATTGATGTGACTTAGCCCGTAGAACCAGGCGTGTGGCTGCGGGGTTGTATACAACATCAAACACGCGGGGGCGGCTGCTCGCGAGGATTTGGTCTAGGAGTAGCGCATCTAAGGGCAGTTCCCCTGTATGGGGCCAGCGTCCTGCGGAGGTCGCATTAACGAGCAAATCAAAATGAGGCTGCCGATAATTGTCCAACATGGCCTCACGTAGCTCTTCTACGGTGACCCACGCGAGCTGGTTGCTACGGCTTTCTGACATGAGGCGATCACAAAAATTGCGGACATGTTCCGCTTCGCGCCCGATCACCGTAAGTTGTTTACAGTCTTCACGAAGGAGCAGGCGAGCCAGTGTTTCCGCAATGACGCCGTTGCCAATGAGCAGGACTCTTTTGCCTTGAATCTCCCCTAAATCGGGGCGAGCACCCTCAACATCTGTGTTATAACCATGCTTGTTTTGGCAGTCCACCGTATTGACGGCAGCGCTCAGCCTGGCATCTTCGTCTATGGCTGACAGCAAGTCGAGCATAGCCGTTTTGTGAGGTCTAGTCACATTGAGGCCGTCATATGTTTCCAGCAACAAAGGCCATTGCTCAGACAGACCCTCCGCCTCGACGTCCTGCATGTCGTAGCGATCCTGCGTGCCAAGATAGGCCGTAATTTCATCGTGTACAAAGGGCGACAAGGTCCTCGTTAACGGATGCCCGATCACGGCAAAGCGTTTGGACTTGTGATTGGACTTTTCTTGCATTGCTGCCTCCACCCTCTACGTTTTTAACCATTATAAATGCCTCAGAAAAAGAAAGCGTCTAGCCAGTTCCTTATGGCTGTTTGCCCAAAGTTCCCATACACGCTGTCCATCAAAGTCAGGACAAAAAACGCCTCTTCGAATGCGACTGCAGGTACGTCGGTATCCTCAAAAAAATCTTGCTCGCCTGCCTTTTAGCAGGGCTCGCTCTGCTCCTGTTTTATTTCTTGTTTATAGCAGCTGGCTCAGCTTTGTTTTTTGTGTTCGATCCCCACTAAACGCTCTGCTTCAGCTCCTCGCTCCTTCACGGCGCACATGAGGTAGCGGCTAAACAGGCCTTCTCCATTGCTGGCGCTAGCACACAAGCTCAGGCTCGCCCCATCCTTTGGCATTTTCACACTTGGGTCGACAGACTAAAATAAGTCCATAAAGCCTAGCAAGGAGCTGCTCGAATGAGGGAAAACCTACGCCCACGTTATTGTTTCTATTGTCACCGGCGTCTCACCCTAGGGGAACATTGTCCCTGCAGGGAGACCTTGGGTGTGCCTTCGGCCGAGACTCCAGAAGCAAACGAACATGAGGCACTGTCCCCCTCCCAGACCTTGAAGCCTGG
>JAEZYR010000133.1 GCA_023442635.1 Bacillota bacterium
TGGGCACCTCAACATGAATTTCAAAGCGCCCTCCTCTTTGGATGAGCATCGCCTTGGCAAAACCTTACTTTCAGCCAAAGCACTCCACTACAGCATTCAAGGTCGCCCCCTTTTCAGCGACTTCTCCTTACAGCTACATGCAGGTGAAAAGTACGTGATCGCTGGGCCTAATGGATGTGGAAAAACCACGCTTTTGAAGATTCTGCAAAAGTCCCTTCCTGCGACGGAAGGTGAAGTTGTGCACGATCCTCGCCTACGCTTCGCCCATCTCGGCCAATTTGTTCATTTTGAAGATGAATCCCAAAGCATCCTACAGGTGTGTACAAAACAAACAGCCCTCTCTGAAGCTCTTGCTAGAAATTATCTCGCGCGCTTTGGTTTTGTGGGTTCCTCGGTTTTCAAACAGCTCAGCGTTTTGTCTGGAGGAGAACGCTCTCGCTTGCAGTTGGGTATTTTATTGCAAAATGATCCTGAGCTTCTCTTTTTAGATGAGCCTACAAACCACTTAGATATCCGATCTAGAGAAATACTTGAGGAGGCTCTTCGTAACTATGAGGGATCGATTTTAGCTGTCAGCCATGACCGTTACTTTATTGAGGCTATTGGCTGTTCTGTTTTGGGCTTTCAGTCCGAAAAAATTCTGTCCTTCGAAAATTTCTCGAGCTATCGACAGGCTATTCGCTCCACCCAGCGCAGTTCTCTTGATCTCACGGCTGTCCAGCCCGTAGCTACAACTGCTTTTCAAAATGTATATGGCCTTCAGTCTGAAACAGAAAAGCGCTCTTCTTCACAAAAGCCAGCATCAAGCTTGAAAGCTCCGTCTTCTAGCCCTACGCTCGCCAATAGCAGTACCAAATCTCGTGGCAACGCAGCTGAAGAGCGGCGGCGGCGAGCCCAGCTACAAGAAAATTTCAGGGCTGCTTGCCGTCGGCGAGAGAGACTGCGCTGCTCATTGGCCGAGCTCGAAGTGCAGGCTCAGAGTTCTTATGACGCTACGCTTTATGAAAAGATGACCGTCGAACATGAGAGCTTAGAAGCCTTGGAACTAGAGCTCCTAGATCTTGCTCTAGCCCTCGAGGCCGAGGGGCTTACAGCCGAAATTCCTGACTGACGCTTGCTCAAAACTTCTTCAACACAAAAAACCGCCCTTTCCATCGGATCGGGCGGTTTTTCGCAAGTGAATTGGATATCAGCCTTTAATAGCTCCTGTCATGGTACCCTTCGCAAAGTATTTCTGTATGAAGGGATACACGAAAAGGATCGGTAGGACGGTAAAGATAACCGCTGCCATTTGCAGGGAGTTAGACGTGCTACCACTTCGGTTAGCTGCCAAGGCTTGGCTGACTGAGGTAATCTCTCGCTCCATGTTGGCATCTTTGAGCAACTGTTGCAAATGTGTCTGAACAGGCCAAAGTCGGTCTGAGGTCATATAGAACGCACCCGAATACCAATCATTCCAATGACCCACAGCGCGGTAGAGTCCAATTACAGCCAGGATGGCCTTTGACAGAGGCATGACCACTTTGAGATAGATGACTGGATAAGAAGCGCCATCTAGCTTAGCCGATTCATAGAGGCTATCTGGAATGGACTCGAAATTGCTTCGCATCATCATCAGGAAGGTAACCGAAACCATGCCAGGAATGACATAGACCATGAAGTTATCGAGCAAGCCCAGTTCCTTGTAAGTGATGTACGTAGGAACGGTACCACCACCAAAGAGCATGGTGAAAGTAATAAAAAAGATGATCGCTTTTCGTCCCGGCAAATCACGCTCCCGAAGTGCAAAAGCAGCCATTGAAGTAACAATCAAAGTAAAAAGGGTGCCGATGACCGTTCTTAGAATCGTTATTTTATAGGCTGGCAAAAGCTTACCTTCGGTGAAGATGCGCTTGTAGTTATCCAAGCTGAATTTGCGAGGCAAAAACCAGACGCCTCCTCTGGCGGCATCCCAGCCGTCGTTAAAAGAGAGAGACAAGACGTTTAAGCAAGGCAAAATAATCAGCAGGCTAATAATCACCACTACGGTATAAAGTAAAACCGTCCAAACCCGCTCAATGGGTGTGTGGCGAATACGGTTGCGATTAGCGATCCGAGGCATGTTTTCCTCCTGTAGGGGCGATCAAATCAACCGCCCCTACTCTTTTCTCATCAAATAATGGCTAGTCTGTCAGCTCTTAGGGCTGATAGTTGGGTGATGCTGGTACAAGAGCCAAGGACTCTGGATCTTCTTTGTACATCTTCTCGAGGAAGTCGAGGTACTTCTGAATGTTAGATGCCTCTAGCTGCTGTCTAAAGGACTTCAGAATCTGCTGAGCTTCTTCATCGGAGCTAGCGTACATAGCCTGAACAAGCGTTTGCTTGTAATCAAGCATGGCCGTAGCTTGATAGACGTCTTGCATTTCATCACTATTCAAGTAAGCAGAAGCTGCCAAACCAGGGAGTGGTCTGAAGTGCTGAGGTGCGTAGTTAGCAATCTTGACAGCTCCTTCGAAGGAGGAAGCGCCGCTTGCACCTGGACGAATTTCGCCAAAGTCTTCACGAGCTGCTAAATCTGTCAGGCAGAAGTCCATAAAGACAAAGCCGCTACCGCCAAAGCCAGCACCCTGGTCTAAGAGCCATTGCTCATCGCCATCGTTGATGGCCTTGACAACTTGCTCCGTGGCTCGTGGCTGTCCCTGCTCATTCAGGGTGTAGTGCTCGCCTTCAATACCATACTGGGCTAGCGTTTTGCCTTCTTTGGTCGAAAGATAGTCGAAGTACTTTACGATTTCTTCAGGCTTCTCGGCTTTAGCGCTCACAGCAAAGACGCCATAACCATTTTTACCACCTGCATACAATTCGGGTTTGCCCGTCACGTCATTGAGCGGTCCCAAAGGCAGCCAATCATCACTGCGGTAGATAATGGGCTGATAGTTGTGCACGTCTCCAATAATCGCAGAGTTTTTGGAGAAGGAGACCTCGTTAGCACGAGATTCATCCATGGTAAAGAACTCGCGATTCATCAGGCCATCGGCCAATAGTCCACGCACATATTTAACCTTCGCCCAGGCATAGTCGGTTTGAGACTCATGGAGAATTTTGCCATCGTCGGTAATGTTATATCCGTCACTTACACCCCAGGTTAGTGGCCGTGCACAATAAGCTAAGGCATCTGGTGATCCACCCCAGAACTTCGGCCCTAGGGGTACAACTGGCTGGCCATTTTCATCTTTGAAACCACCCTGCTGAATTTTAACCAACAGATCGCGGAATTGATCTAGCGTATGGATCTCGCGAGGATCGATCTTCAGCGCTTCGGCAATGCTCCGCTGAATATACATACCACCAATATAGTCTTCCTCTGGATCAAACTTCATCGAAGTGTCTTCACGCGGAATAGACAGGTGAACCAGGTAGGTGCCTGGAAGATCTTTGCGGAACATAATGTTCTGCTTGGTGTCTTTGGGCAGATAACCGTCTTCAAAATATTTGCTGTAGACTTTGCTGTTTTTGAGTGGCTCAGTCAGATCGGCAAAAATACCTTCTTTGGCCGCCTTATAAAGCAAAGGGAACTCCTTACGAGCTGAGTTGTTCAGGTAGGAAACAATAACATCTGGAATATTGCCCGAAGCCAACAGTGTGGTCATCGTTGAGAGACCATCTTGGCCTGGCGTGTACTGCACCTTTAGGCGAATACCCGTACGCTTGGTCAATTCCTTACCCACTGGCGTGGCGTTGATATCTGCTGGCAGAGAGCGTCCTACGTCTCCCGCGTAAGCCTGAACCACGATCTCACGATCCGCAATATAGGTTCCTGACTGGTCATCTTTTGCCTCGCTTCCGCCCGAAGCAGCTGCTGAAGGTGAGCTAGCCGCTGGCTTATCGGATGCTTGGCTTGGGGTCTTGCTGCCCTCTTTAGGACTGCAAGCTCCAGCCCCGATGAGCAAGAGCAGGGCCAAGGCAGCTGAACCTAGACCTCGCAATTGTTTTTTCATAATGTCCCTCCTATTATCTGGGCTTGCACCCAAATTGATTTTTATAGAGCACAGAATAGGTTCTGCTCCTACCACAAAGAAACTTCTGTTAGCTTTCTACAGAGATAATTAGCTGAAACAACCATCAAGAGGCCAACAACGCCTTGCACAAGACCGATAGCTGTTGCGTAGCCGAATTGGCCGCGCTGCAGACCCATTTGCAAAACCCAAGTATCCAAGGTGTCAGCAACAATCTTGTTACCTGGTGTCTGCAACAAATAAATTTGCTCAACACCTGAACTCAGAAGGCCACCAATGCCGAGAATAAACAGAAGACCTATCGTGAGCCGAATACCTGGTAGCGTCACATGAAGCATTTTGCGAAAGCGGTTGCAACCGTCAATACCGGCCGCTTCGTATAGGGCACTATCAATGGCTGCCATAGCCGAAAGATACAAAATTGAGTCCCAACCAATGTTTTTCCAAAGATCCATCACGAACAACAAAGGTACAAAGTAGCGTGATTCCATGAGATAAAAGGTTGAGGGATCCGCACCAAAAAAGCCCTTGAGCTGGTTGATGATACCTACATTAGGTGCAAAAACTTTTTGGAGGATGGTTACCACAACAACGGAACTCAGAAAGTGAGGCAAATAAGAAATCGTCTGATTAATCTTACGGAAGCGCAAATTTGTAATTTCATTCAGGATGAGAGCAAAAATGATCGCAAATGGGAATTCGACTACACATTTCAAAAAGCCAACACGCAGCGTGTTCAAAATCAAGCGTTTGGCATCAAAGCTCATGAAGAAAGCTCGAAAATGCGCCCAGCCAATACCGGGACTCCCCCAAATACCCTTGTTGAATTGATAATCCTTAAAGGCTAGCTGCAAGCCAAACATAGGGAGATACGAGATAACAGCAAAATAGATAATGGCTGGGGCGAGCATGACATAAAGCGGCCAATATTTCTTGAGTCGCTTGGTGACAGGAGCCAATTCACGTTGGGGCTTTTTCTTCTGGCTTGCACGCCTTTTGCTGACTTGAGCCTGAGTAGAAACAGCCATTGAGGCGCTTGAACTCATCTGTATTTTACCCATTAAAAGCCTCCTATGGCCAAGTTCAATTGTCGTTTTGACCAGAACCTGGCTTCATCACAAAAGGGAGCTTAACAGATTTTTAGGAAGGATGTTAGGCATCTTGTATAAAGTTACAAAAAATTTTTAGTTTTTATGTCTAATTCACAAGGGGTTCAAATTCTGTTTTTATCGCAAACGTACAAGCCATGTCTTTTGCCATTCGGCAAGTGTTTCCCAAAATAAACAACACAATTTCTTATAGTTTTTCGGATGAATGCCGTCACTCAGCATTCCTTCTTCTTTGGCGTATTGATCCCACGGAACGATGTGCAAGCGATGATCTTCGGCTGCCACCTTGCTCAATATGCGGTTCTCTTCGTGCTTATCTTGCTTTTGAGTATACATGCTCAACC
>JAEZYR010000042.1 GCA_023442635.1 Bacillota bacterium
TCCGCCACCTCTTGGAATTTGTCAGAAAACTAGATATCAATCGCATCTGGGTTGTCATCGGACAAGCAGGCGAGCGTGATGTCCAGAAGCGGCCTTTGGTTGGTGAAACAGTCCTAGAACTCGCTGATTATGCCATCTTTACGGCGGAAGATCCGCGGCGTGAAGATCCTCAAAAAATCTGCGAAGATATGGTTTCCACCCTAAAAGATCAAAAACATCGTTATCAAATCATTCTTGATCGACGGGAAGCCATACGCAAAGCCATTATGTTGGCTCAGACTGGCGATATGATTCTCGTTTTAGGAAAAGGTAATGAAAGCTATCAAAAACTAAAGGATGGCACCATTTATTTTAATGATGAAGAAGAACTACAAGAGGCACTTGCTCTGCGGCGTGAAGGCAAACTCTAAAACAATCCGTAGGCAGCTTAGCCATCGCCCGTCGTTAAAGAAAAGAAAATTCAAACGCTACTTACCATAAACGATCATACTCAAAGCCAGTCTGATGCAGCATTAGACTAGCTTTGGGTAGATCGAGGCGCTTGCCAATCTTCTCTTAGGTGATCGTCTAGATCACAGCTGGGCTCTGGCCAGCTCTCTAGCCAAGAGGTCGAGGTGCTGAACCATTTCGAGTGATTCAGGTAGCTGATCCCAGGTAGCATCCCCCTGCTCCAAAAGCTTTGTTAATTGATCGACAATCCCCAAAAAAGACAAGCGCTCAGATAAAAAGGCCTCCACGAAGACCTCATTGGCGGCATTCAAGAACAAGGGCCAGGCGCCACCTCGTTTGAGGCAAAGACGAGCCAAGTTAATCGCTGGAAAAGTCTTCGGATCGACAGGCTCAAAAGTCAGATGGCCTTGAGCACATCGAAGGGGATCATAATGTCTCTCTGGAACTGGCCAGCGTTGAGGCCATGACAAAGCATATTGGATGGGCAAGCGCATATCGGCTTCCCCCATCTGAGCTAAGACAGAACCATCATGAAAGCTCAGCATAGAATGAATGACCGATTGGGGGTGAATCACCACTTCAATCGCCTGTTCCTCCAAAGCAAAGAGGCGCGCTGCTTCAATCAACTCTAGCCCTTTGTTCATCAGGGTAGCTGAGTCGATCGAAATCTTACCGCCCATGGACCAGGTCGGATGACGCAGAGCCTCTGCCCTACTGACCTTCAGCAATTGCTCACGGCTTAAACCGCGAAAGGGTCCACCCGAAGCGGTCAGGTAAATGTGTGAGAGATCCTCTCTTCGCCCTGCCATCAGCGCCTGCCAGATCGCGCTGTGCTCGCTATCAATAGGCAGAAGGAAAGTTTGTTGGCGCTTGAGGTACTGGCCTATTAAGTCGCCAGCCGCAACGAGAACCTCTTTGTTGGCAATAGCTAAGTCGTGTTTTCCTTCGATAGCGGCTATAGCTGGTGCTATTCCCGCCATGCCAACCATCGCTTGCACGACCGTACAGGGTTTTTCCTGACGCAAAACAGCGCAAAGCTCTGCTTCGCCAGCTAAAATTTTGCAAGCGGCTAAGGGTGTGTGTGCTAATTTTTCTCTCAGGCTTTGCGCTTGGACTGGATCCGCTACAGCCGCATAGGCAGGACGCCAGATCTCGATTTGCTCGGCGAGAAGATCGATCTGACGAGCGCAGGCTAAACCACGAATTTTCAGGCCTTGCTGCTGAGCAACGTCCAAGGTCTGGCGACCAATGGAACCTGTTGAGCCCAAAACCCATAAGCCGCCCTCGCGTAGGCGCCGCTTTCGAGAAGAGAAAAAGGCTGATTCGAGCGTATGATCAAAGGGACCTAAAGGCGCCAGCCCCATATATCTTTCTGCCATTTTTAGAATAGGTAGTAGAGTAGCGTCAAAAAGAGCGTCATCGGCAGCGTCATGATGATGCTGTCGAAACGATCCAGGATGCCGCCATGTCCAGGCAGAGCCTGGCTAAAGTTCTTGATGCCAAAATAGCGCTTGATCGCACTGGCCAGCCAATCCCCTAGCTGGGCAGAAAGACTGAGCAAAGCTCCAGCGAAAAGTCCAAAAATAACGTTACGTCCCAAAGCGCTATGCATCGGACTTGGCCCCTTAAAGAAAAAGGCAAAAATAATGGCCGTCAGTAGCATCGTTATAACAAGACCACCCAAGCAGCCTTCTAGACTTTTCTTCGGGCTAAGTTTAGGCAAAATTTTCGTACGTCCAAAGCGACTCCCCACATAGTAGGCAGCGACATCCGTCACGCTTGGCATAAAAATGCTGAGCAAAAGCCAGAGCCAACCGTTGGGAACGGCATACATGAACAGAGAAACAAGCGAGAATGGAAAGGCAATATAAAAGAGAATAGAGACTTCTAAGCAAGCTTCGGGTAAATGCTGAACACCACGAATAAGCACCCTAAAAATCACGATCAGCAGAGTGGTGGCAAGAATAGCAAAAGCGAGCATTGCAAAACCCAAGGCTAGAAGCCACATATAGTCTGTAGCCCAATTTCCCTGAATAGGCTGTTCTTTAAGCTTCCCTAGGAAATGCCAGCCTGCCCTAAGCTTTGCATAGGAGCGCAAAGGAAATAGCGGTAAAAATTGATAGAGGCTTAAGAGCAACATCAACACGATAGACAATCTCGAAAAGCGTCTCGTGTAGGCATGATGTAATTCCAAAGCAGCCAAGAGACCCAAAATACCAAAAAGCACCAGAGGTAGCCAAGGTAATTTAACGGCTGGAATTAAAAAGGCTAGCAGAACGAGTGTAAAAATAAATCCCGTACGAACCCTCAATGCTCGATTATCTGACATACAGCACTCCCCTTCGTTCTTTCCTAGGCATTATAAACCGCCAAAACGTCTTTCGCGATGTTGGTAAAAGGCAATAGCTTGATCTAGATCTTGCTCGGTAAAATCTGGCCAGCGCGTTTCAGTTGCATAAAACTCACTATACGCAGCCTGCCAAAGCAAAAAATTCGACAAACGCATCTCACCGCTAGTGCGAATAATCAAATCGGGATCGGGAACATCGGGTAAGTATAGAAAAGGACGAAAGCTCTCTTCTGTTAAAGGCTCGGCTAGAAGTTTTGGTGATGCTGGCGAGCTTTTTTGCATTTCGCTTAGACGCTGTTCAACAAGGCGCTCAATCCCTTGCAAAATTTCTTGTCGACCGCCGTAGTTGAAAGCAATGATCAGCTGTAGCCCCTGTCGTGCGGCACTTTTTTGCTCTGCTTCATCCCAAACGGCTTGCACCTCTGCTGGCAAGGCTAGCTTATCTCCGCTAAATCGCAAGCGCACATCAGCCTCTCTCAAGCGTTCATCGTAACGCCGAAAAAACTCAGGGAAAAGTTGCATAAGCGCTTGCACTTCCCCATCTGGACGGCGCCAATTCTCAGTTGAAAAGGCGTAAACAGTTAAATAAGCCACACCTCGCCTAGCTGCCGCCGCGGTTATTTCATGTAACTTTTCCGCACCAGCCCGATGTCCAAGCTGGCGCGGTAAATGTCTTTCTTTCGCCCAACGGCCATTACCATCCATAATGATCGCAATATGCCGTGGCGGCTCTTTCGCTGCTGTCGATGGGGCAGCCTTGGATTTAAAGAAGGAAAAAGGCAAGTTAAATCTCCATCAAATCCTGTTCTTTTGCCTTAACTTGCTGCTCGATCTGCTCAACATATCGATCGGTCAGCTTTTGCACCTCTTCTTCAGCGCCTTTGAGAATATCCTCACTAATCTCTTTGCGCTTGAGGAGGGATTTCAACTCGTCCATAGCCTCACGGCGAATATTACGGATAGCGACCTTCGATTCTTCGCCTATTTTTTCAACTTGCTTTACAAGATCACGGCGCCGTTCTTCTGTCAAAGCTGGAAAAGCGAGGCGCAAGCACTTGCCATCACTTGTTGGATTGATGCCTAAATCCGACATCTGTATAGCCTTTTCGATTTCTTTGAGCAGACTCGCATCCCAAGGCGTAATAGAAAGAAGCCTCGGTTCTGGAACCTGAATAGCTGCAACTTGATTCAAGGGTGTGTCCACGCCGTAGTAGGAAACACTGATCCGATCCAGAACATGAGGGTTAGCTCGGCCCACACGAATCGCGTTGAACTCTTCACCCAAAAATTTAATAGCCTTTTGCATACGCTCTTCATAAGGCTGATACCATGCTTTCGTAATTTCAACTGCCATTTGGATCCTCCTAACTTATCTACTTATTCTATAGATATTGTCATTATATGCACTAGGTCTGGGGCATCACACAGCAGCTCAAACAACAAGCGTACCGATGTCCTCACCCGACAGAATCCGCACGATATTCTCGGGATCTGTCATACTAAAAACTGCAAGTTTTAACTGATTATCACGACAGATAGCGGCTGCATTTGCATCCATAACAGCCAGGCGCTTCTGCAGAACTTCATCGTGTGTCAGCTGCGTATAACGTTTGGCTTCTGGATGGGTTTTAGGATCTGCATCGTAGATACCATCAACATTGGTCGCCTTGAGCGTTAGGTCAGCTCCAATCTCTGCGGCGCGCAAAGCCATAGCTGTATCAGTCGAAAAATAGGGATTGCCCGTACCTCCAGCAAAAATAACGACTCGCCCTTTTTCCAGGTGTCGAACAGCTCTTTTGCGAATGTAGGGCTCTGAAATTTGCCGCATTTCAATTGCGTTGAGCACTCTCGTTCGGCAACCAGCCTGTTCTAGAGCGTCCGAGAGCGCTAAGGCGTTCATCGTGGTGGCTAGCATACCAATATGGTCAGCGGTCACGCGATCCATGGCTCCTGAGCTACGACCACGCCAGAAATTACCGCCTCCCACGACTACGGCTGGCTGAATGCCCATATCTAACACTTTGCGAAAGACTTGGCCGAGTTCGGCCAATATTTCAGGGTCTAGGCCAACGCCTTTTTCACCCGCTAATGCTTCACCCGAAATTTTTAATAAAACACGTTGATAAGCTACTGACATGTTTACCTCCTGTTCGTGCTCAAAAAAAGGGGAGCGCCCATCGGGTTGCTCCCCCCTATCTTAGCACGTCGAAGACTTGCTATTCTTTAGCGGATCTGGCTCATCACTTCTTCAGCGAAGTTTTCTTCCTTTTTCTCGAGCCCCTCGCCTAATTCGAAGCGGACAAAACGGCGAACCACAATGCGCTCACCGATTTTGAGGGTGAGCTCTGTCAAAAGCTCCTGCACCGTGCGCTTGTCGTCCTTGATGAAAGCCTGCTCGAGCAAGCAATTCTCAGCATAGAACTTGTCAATTCTGCCCTGAACAATACGGTCGACAATCTTCTCTGGCTTGCCCTCATTCAGAGCTTGGTTACGAACGACTTCGCGCTCACGCTCCAAAGCCTGCTCGTCGACCTCTTCGCGAGAAACCCACTTGGGATTCATGGCTGCAATCTGCATGGCCAAGTCTTTCGTGAAGTTACGGAAGTCTTGGTTTTTAGCGGCGTAGTCTGTCTCGATGTTAACTTCGAGCAAAACACCTACGCGGCCACCACCATGAATATAGCTCTCAACGATACCTTCCGTCGCCTGGCGACCAGACTTCTTTTCGACAACAGCTGCACCTTTTTCGCGCAGCTTATCGATAGCCTTTTCGATATCGCCATCGCACTCTGCTAGCGCCTTTTTGCAGTCCATCATGCCAGCGCCAGTCTTTTCGCGTAGTTCTTTAATCAGCTCTACTGATACATTAGCCATAGCTTGACTCCTTCCGTATTTGGATCAGTAAGTTACAGATTCGTAATTAGGCCTCGACGAGTTCTTCGCTTTCTTCTTGGGCGACAACTTCTTCGATATCCACAGGCATTTGCTCAGCAGCTTGAGCCATCATCTCTTCATCGCTCTGACCTGCGTCGAACTGTTCGCCCTGGTGGCCTTCAATGATTGCGTCAGCCATTTTGCCAGCAATGAGTTTGACAGCACGAATGGCATCATCATTGCCAGGGATAACATAGTCGATCAAATCAGGGTCACAGTTCGTATCGACAATAGCGCAGATCTTGATGCCCAGGCGACGAGCTTCGGATACAGCAATGCATTCCTTGCGTGGATCAACCACAAAAATCATGTCTGGCAGGCGATTCATTTCCTTGACGCCACCGAGGTTGGCCTCTAGCTTTTCGCGCTCGAGTTGCAGCTTAGCCACTTCTTTCTTGGGCAGGTAGTCCAGCTGCTCCTCTTCGAACATGCGATCCAACTCACGCAAGCGCGCAATACGCTTCTTCATGGTTACAAAGTTGGTCAGCATGCCACCCAGCCAGCGATTGTTGATGTAGAACATACCGCAGCGCAAAGCTTCTTCGCGAATGCTATCTTGAGCCTGCTTTTTGGTGCCTACGAAGAGCACGGTACCGCCTTCTGCAGCGAGGTCACGAATAACGGCATAAGCTTCATCAGCCTTGCGT
>JAEZYR010000061.1 GCA_023442635.1 Bacillota bacterium
GGCAAGCTCCTGGACACGGCACTGGCAGCTCATGGCTTGGAGCCTGAGCATTTTCATATCTGCAATATTGTCAAATGCCGTCCCCCGGGCAATCGAGTCCCGACCGAAGAGGAAGTCCAGGCTTGTCGCCCCTTGTTAACACGGCAGTTTGCCTACAGTCAGGCGAAAGTTATTTTGCTCTTAGGCGGAACGGCTTACAGTCGCTTCACTGGGGATCAAGAGCGCGGTATCAGCGCAGTTCGGGGGCAGTGGATCGAGGCCAAGGGCTACCATATACTGCCCAGCTTTCATCCAGCTTATTTGCTGCGCAATCCAGGCAAAAAAGATCTTTTTTGGGCTGACTTGGCGATGGTGCGCCAGAAGTTAGAAGCGGAAGGTCTGATTGGCCCGCTCCCTCTTGATTGAGTGATCGTTCGCCCTTCGGAGCCCAGGCATGGGGGAGGGGCAGCTGCGCTGAGACTAGAAGCTTAATGGGCTTGACCCAGGTTTAATAAGCTTATCGCGAAAGGCTCGCCAAAAGCCTGCCAAGCATCTAGACCAGCCGACCAACGTCCAGAGACTTGCCCCTTTCGGCCGCCCCCTCGAAAGGCAGGGTGCTGTTGCAGGGCCAAAAGTTCGGCCGGCATGCTGCTTTCATCTGCCTGAATGGCACACAGAAAGACTTGCGAATCTTCTTGAGGGATGAGGCAGGCTACCCAAGCAGCCCCCTGCTGTCGCAAGAGCTGACAGAGGCGGCTGGCTTCACTTGCGCTTAGACCTGGCGTCACGAGACTCAAGCGCTCACAAGGCAAGGGATCAAGTCTGTTGAGGTAGGCGCCAAGCAGCGTCCTGCGCAACTCAGCCACCTGACTTTCTAGCCCCTTAAACCTTTGGAGTAAGGCTGAGACGGCTTCTGGCAAGGCCGTAGTGGGGCTTGAGAGCTGCTGGGAGAGCTCTTTTTGCGTCATTTGCAAGCGGCGAGCATGGCGCCAGGCTCTTTGACCTGCTAGGGCAGTCAGGCGCATCCCGCCTTTGTAGTGGATGGCATCCACGATCAGAATGGAGCCAATTTCGCCTGTCGTGCGAACATGAGTACCGCAGCAGGCACAGCGGTCGACGTCAGGAACCTCCACTAGACGGAGCTGACCAGCTAGTTCTAATTTGCTGCGATAGTCAGGCAACGCAGGATCATCAGCTTGCGGATAGGAGATGCTGAGTGGCAAGTTTTCATAGATGCAGGCTTGCGCCTTTTCTTCGATCTGGGCGATGTCCTCGGCGCTTAGAGGGCCGTTGAAATCTAAGGTCATCAGCTCATCATTGATATGAAAGCCGACATTTTGGTAGCCGTAAGCCTGATGGATCAGGCCTGATATGAGGTGCTCCGCACTGTGTTGCTGCATCATCTCATAACGACGGGGCCAATCTACTTTGGCCACGATATGGGTGCCAGGCGCTAGCATGGGAAGTTCTTGCGGTTCTTTGGCCAAACGATGGGCTATACCTTCGGGCATCATCCTGGTGTCGGTAACCTCGAGAATGAGAGGCTCTTTGACATCATTTTGATGGGTCGGTACGACCAATTGACCCCGATCGCCAGGCTGGCCGCCACCTTCAGGATAAAAGCAGCTATCCGCCAAAACCAGCCATAAAGCGTCCTGCAAGATGACACTCGTCACGAGCTTGGTTTTCAGGCTCTTGCAATAGGGCTTGCGATTGTAACAGAGTTCAAAACGTTGATCTTTTACAGCTTCCATACCTGCAATTTACTACAGATGACGGTGAGGATCAAAGTCAAAGCAGGGCCCTTTGCGCTTCGAATGGAGACTAAAAAAGCAGGGGGATAAGTCCTGTAAATAAGCTGCTCGGGATCATTGCAGCTTATGCTCATCATGCCAAGTCGAAGACAAGGTATGATAAGAAGACCCTGGATAAGAGTCCTTCTGTAAAATGGGGAAGCGCCCATATGGGGAAGCTGTCTATAAGCGAGAACAAGACCCGAACGATCAAGTCCTTGAGCTTCAGGGACTCAGCATCTTAGAAATGAGTGTGCCATGTCTTTAATTGTTCAAGACCTAAGCAAGTCCTTCGCCGAGAAGAGCGTGTTGCGAGATATTTCTTTTGAGTTTGAGGACGGCAAGATTTATGCCTTATTGGGGCGCAATGGTGCGGGCAAAACAACCTTTTTTAACTGTCTCATTGGCAATTTGAGCTGTGAAAAGGGGCGCTTTTTTCTGAAGGCGAAAGAAGCTGAAAGCGTTGATCTGCGAGAAGAAGATGTAGCCTTGGTAGAGTCTGCACCCGAAGTTCCGTCCTTCTTGACAGGCTGGGAATTTATCCGCTTTTTACTGGCAGCTCAAGGGCTTAGCGCAGCTGATTTTATGGCGCGTTATGGCCTGAACGGAAGCGACTTGGCCGCCCTTTTTGAGCACATAGGTCTGGACGAAACGGATCGCCACAAGCTCATCAAAGACTACTCTCATGGCATGAAAAGCAAGCTGCTTCTTCTGGCTAACTTGCTCCTGGATACACCCGTCCTCTTGCTTGACGAACCCTTGAGCTCTGTAGACGTCCTAGCGGCTGAAGAAATGAAGGCCATCTTGCGCCAGCACAAAGCACAGCGCGTGACGATTTTGTCGACCCACATCATGGATTTGGCTCTCAGCCTATGCGACGAAGTTGTCCTCCTCCAAAATGGGCAACTGCGTTTGGTGCCTAGAGGTGGACAGGACGATGCGGTCTATCGTGAAACCTTGATCCAAGCACTCAGGGGAGAAGTGGATCATGCCTAAAAAGACGAGCCTCCTACATCGCTATCTGCCCTATATCAAGCAGGGGATCCTGGTTCAAGCCAGCCTGACCTACAATCAATTTTTTGCTCGCTTGGGACGCCTGCCCTTGCTCAAGAGCTATTTTGCTAAACATTCGCTCTACCACCTCTATGACCTGAAAGAAATTTATTGCGCTTTTAGCATTTTGTACTTGCTGATCAAGCGCTTGGCTTCTTTTTTGCTGCTCATAAGCCTTGAGTTTTGCGCCGTGCTTTTCGCTTTTTCGATCCAACAAGGTGAAAGCAGGTTTAGTTTCTCGAGCTTCTTTGACTTTATACTCAAAGCACCTCAGTACCTGTCGCAAGCCAGTCGTTCGCCAGAGCAAATAAGCCCAATCATCATCGCCTTTTTTCTCTTTTTCCATGTCCTTATTCGACCTATTAATCATCACCAACTTTTTGAAGGCGACGCCCTAAGCACCTATTTGATCCGGTTTTTGCGCTTTCCGACTCGAGGCTATTTGCTGTTTCGTCAGCTTGCGTACAGTGTTCGAAAACTTTGTTTTTATATCGGCTTACTCCTGTTCTATAAACTGAGTGGCCTCGCCCATTTGAGTGCCTGGCAAACTTTGGCCTTCTTGTTTTTACCTGTTCTGGTCGACTTGTTTTTTGAGGGGCTGCAGTTGGGCTATCGCGACAAGAGCTTGCAGTATCCTCGGGCTTTTATCTTTTCCGCCAAAGTGGCGACGGCGTTGCGCGTATTAGGCATTGTCTATTTCGCTGTCTCTGCCCTCTTAGGGATCTTTTGGCTGATGGAGGGGAAGGTTGCGGTTCCCCCTTCCGTCCTGCCATGGATGCTGGGCATCTTTCTTCTGCTGACGCCCTGGAGCCTTTATGAGCTATGCAAACGGCGGGATCATCGAGCGCTGTACCGCCAATTCCAGCAAGAGCAGCAGGCCGCTATGGCGCAGTTGAAGGCCGCCCAAGACGGTAGAGGCGAAGAACAGTCGGCCACGAAACAGATGAGCCTGGAGGGCAATCTGGGGTCCTTCTGGCAGCGCCACAAAAGCAACAAGAGCCACGCCTTGAATCTAGGCAAGAAAAATGAGGAAGGCTCTGCGCCAATAGAGGAACAAGCAGATGAGGCTGAGCAGGCCGTTTTAGCCACGGTGCCAGGCCAAGTGGCAAAGGCCAAGGCCCCTGCAAAAAAGCTCAGTGCTCAGATGGACTGGCCTGAAAGCCTCGAGAGCAGAAGCCAGGCGGAAGCAGTGCAAGACCTTCCCTGTGACCCTTATGCCTTTTTGGAAGCTAAGTTGCAGCTGCGTCATCGCAAGTTCCTCCGCCGAAAAATGCTGCTTGAGTGGGGGTTACTCTTAGGCCAAAACGTCCTTCTCCTAGCCGCCGTGATCGCGACTTATTTTTTCAGTTGGAAGCTGTTTGACAGCGGCCCTAGCATGGGGGCTCGCCTTGGTCTGGGTCTGATCTTTCTTTATTTTGGCCAAGCCGTCGGCCGCGCGAATGTGTGCGTGATCCAAAGATTTCACTATTGGACTTGTGATCATCCGCTGATGAGCTTTGCTTTTTATCATGCCCCCAACGGTATCAGGGGACTTAGAACAGCAAGGTGGAAGGGGCAGCTGCGCTTGCGGCGGCTCTCTTTTGCCCTGATTCTATGCGCTTCTTTGCTCGGAGCCTTGCTGATGTGGCATGAGGGGCCTTGGCTTTTTCTGCTTGGATTCGTCTTGTATCTGCTTGTCTATGGAGGCATGTACCTTTTCGAGCTTTACTTAAATCGAGAGATCTACTTTCTGCTGGGTTCCCCGAACCAGACCGCCAATCGCACGATCGACGTTCTGCGCTCCTTGCCCTTTACGGCTGCCTTTATCACGCTGGGAGTCTTGAGCAAACGTCCCGACCTCTATGGGCCTGTCATCTCTGCCTTGCTCTTAATGCCAAACTTGATTTTGGCTCTGGTCCTATGGCTTTGGCGCAAAAAGAAGGGCTATCGCGAGTTTCGTCGAGCGGCTGGCGATACGACGGATGAAGTCAAGGCCTAATGCGTTCGTCAAGAAGCCAAGCGAACTACGGCCATCCTGGCGGCAAAAATAAAAAGAATTTAAAACTTTTAGACTGGCACTCTATATAATAGAAAGAAATGTTGTGATGAAACGGATGATGGGCTGAGCCTGGGTAGGCTTTAGACATCCTCGTTTTGCTACAAGACAGGGAGAGGAAACCTGTACATGCCCGATAAGCATCAAGCCGATTTTCTTGATTCAGATAGATCTCATTTGCCTGCAAAGCCTGAGCAAAGCAGGCACAAAGAGCGCTGGGAACAACACAAGCAACAGCGACATGAAGTGCTGAGCGAAAGCCGCTCCCAAGCCGAGGCCGATACCGAAGCCTTGCTCGAAGAAGCTCGACATATCGAGGTGAAGCCTTGGTTGAAATATGGCAACCACATTCTGACTATCGTGGTCACCGTGGCGATGGTTTTCCTGGCTGTCTATGCTTGGCAGAGGGGCTTATTTACTTCAGTTGAAGCCCTGCAACGGGTCATTAAGCGCCTAGGCATTTTTGGGCCGATCCTCTTTGTTCTCTTGCAGATTATTCAAGTTGTCGTGCCCATTATTCCAGGTGGTGTCACTTTGGGAGCTGGCGTCTTGATTTTTGGTAATTTGTTTGGCTTTATCTATAACTATATCGGCATTGTCCTGGGATCTTTTATTATTTTCTTGCTGATGCGCAGCTTTGGTCGTCCTTTGGCCTATCGCCTGATCGGCCGTGACAAAATCCTCAAATATGGACCATGGCTAAACGATCAGCGCCGCTTTGGGCGGCTTTTTGCCCTGGCCATTTTTTTGCCCCTGGCACCCGATGATGCCCTTTGCTATTTGGCGGGCCTTTCGAGCATGAGCTGGCGGCGTTATGCCACGATTATTTTGCTCGGCAAGCCCTTTGCGGTTCTTCTCTACTCTTTGGGATTGACAAAGATTTTCACCCACATTGCACAATTTCAGCAAAATCTGCACTAAACGCTTGGGCTAGCTCTTCTTTGGCGAGCCTTCTCATAGGTGGACAGTGGCAGAAAGGCCTGCTAGCTTTATACTTAAGGTACTGTGATAGGAGAGGGGTGTGCAGGTGGATCAATTGGAGCAGAAAAAAGATGGCGCCACCCCCTTAGAAGCCGCAAAAGAGCAAAGGCCAGGGTCTGAGCCAGCGAAGCTGTCGATTTGTCTTTACTATGGTCACTACAACTGGGTCGAAAAGAGCGGCATTGGTCGGGCCAGGGTTCATCAATTTGAGGCCTTGACGAGGCAGCAGAGTGAAGCGCCCTTGGACGTCCACTTTGACTATCGGCCGAGCGATCGCATTGTCCATATCAACACGGTTTTTTTGAGCTCTTGGTGGCGGGCTGTGCTGGCGCGTTGGAGGGGACAATTGGTGGTGTATCACGCCCATTCAACCAGCCAGGATTTTCGCAATTCCTTTCGTTTTTCCAATTTACTCGCCCCACTTTTCGGCTTTTGGCTGCGCTGCTGTTATCGCCAGTCTGACCTCGTTTTGACCCCGACGGACTATGCCAGACAACTTCTCGAGGGCTATGGCTTAGGTCGGCCCATCGAAGTGGTTTCGAATGGCATTGACCTTTCGGCCTTCTATCCTTCGGCTGAGCGAAGGCAGAGCTTTCGACAGCGTTACGGCTGGTCAGAAGATGAAACGGTCGTCTTGTCCGTCGGACATTATATGGAGCGCAAGGGCTTTACCGACTTTCTGGCTCTGGCCAAAAGACACCCAGATTGGCACTTCATTTGGTTCGGCTATACGGCGGCGGCCGTCCTCAGTGAGCCCGTGCGTGAGGCCCTCAAACATAAACCCGATAATGTCTTATTGCCTGGCTTTGTGCGCAGTGATGAGTTGGCCGAAGCCTATGCTGGCAGTGACCTCTTTCTTTTTTTGACGCACGAGGAGACGGAGGGCATTGTGCTTTTGGAGGCCTTGGCCAGTGGCGTTCCGGTTTTAGTGCGTGACATTGAAATCTATCGCGATTGGGTGCCTGAGGGCGAAGCAGTCTACAAAGCCACGGATCTAGCAAGCTTTGATCAGACCATGCAGGCCATGCTGTCAGGTGTTTTGCCATCGACAGAAGAAGGTGCCTTGGCTCTGGCCGAATCGCGGAGTCTTCCAGTTGTCGGTGAGAGGCTGTTATCGCTGTATCAAGAGGCCATGCACAAGCAGCAAGACCGCTGGCAAAAGAGGTGGCGCCGTCGTCCGCATTCAGCTTCCCCTAGTTAAGGATGAGCTGCGGCGAGGGTCTGCAACGGCGGTGCTGTGCGGCGTTTAGGTACGGCCCATCTTGCATTAAAGGAAAGGGGCTGGTTCAGATCTTGAACCAGCCCCTTTTTGGGCATCCCAACTCAGGCTCTCTTTTAGATGAGTTGCTCTTTTTTGAGGAGTTCTTCGAACTGCTCAATGCGCTTGGCCACAAGATCCAGACTCTGCTCCCAGAAACGGGGTTGCGTCAAGTCAATGCCGACGGCTCTGGCCGCATCCTCAACGGAAGCGACATTCGTCAAGTTCAAGAAACGATGGTAGTTTGGCAGCCAGGCTGAACCCTCGGACAGGTAAAGGGCATAAAGACCCTGCGCGAGGAGGGCACCAAAGGCATAGGGGAAGTTGTAGTAGCTGAGGCCAGAAGAGTAATAGTGCCCCTTGCAGGCCCACATGTAGGGATGGCGATATTCAGCATCTAGCGCATCACCGTAGCTCTTGTCCTGCGCCTCAAGCATCAGTTGGCAGAGATCTTCAGCCGACAAAAAGCGCTCTTCGCACTGGGCAAAGACGGCATCTTCGAAGTAGAAACGCGACAAAATGTCGACGCAGGTTTGAGTCAGGTTGCTGAGGTCTTCATCCAAGATGCTAAGCTGCTGGCGCGCAGACTGACTATGGCTGAGCGCATAGCTGGCGAGATGCGTCTCGTTGAAAGTAGAGGCCGTCTCGGCCACGGGCATGCCATAGCCCTGATTGAGCAAGAGGTGGTCAAAGCTGCATTGATTGTGCCAAGCGTGACCCAGTTCATGCGCCAGCGTCGAAACCGACGAAAAACTGCCATCAAAATTACTCAAAATGCGCGATTGCTGTAATGAGTTGACCTCGGCGCAGAAGGCACCGCCAACCTTGCCTTGGCGTGGGAAAAAGTCAATCCAGCGCTCCTCGAAGGCTTGTTGAAACATCGAAGCCATGCCAGCATCCAGGGAGGAGAAGGCATCGAGCAAGTAGGCTTTGGCTTCTTCGACCTCAAAACGCTGGGCGTCTGTGAAAAGGGGGGCGAAGAGGGCGAAGAAGGGCAGCTTGGCGCCATAGCCTAGAACCTTAGCTCGCAATTGCAGATAGTGGCGGAAAATGGGGAGCTTGGCCTCGATGGCAGAGAGCATGGCCTCCAAGGTTTCTCGTTGCATGGCGGCCAGCCAAAGAGCCTGATCCAGAGGTGACGCAAAACCACGCTCGCGACTAGCCCAGCTGACTTGACTCTTAATGTGGTTGAGGGCGAAGGCCAGGCTGTCTTGGATTTTGGGGTAGGCGGCGAGCTCGGCCTCATAAGCTTTCTTGCGCAGATCGGCGTCAGGAGAACTCGCGAGGTTGCGAACTTCCGACAAGGTCAGGGTCTTGCTTTCGGCGTCTGGCCAGTCCACGGTCAAATTAGCGGTGAGATGGCTAAACAGGTCGCCCCAAGCTTGACCTGCATGCTGATCCATCACACTGTAGAGCCGTTCCTCGGCTAGCGAAAAGCTATAATGCGCCTTCTCTTGCCAGCGGTGGAGGGTGTAGGCGTAGACGGCCAAGTCTGGCTTTTGCTGCAATAGCTCGTCAAGATCTAGGTCAGCCAGGGCGTGACAGGCCTGCTGCTGTACCTGCTGCATTTCGATGGCGAGATTTTGCAGTTGCGCCAATTCGCCTGTGTAGGCGTTTTGGCGCATGTCGGCTGAGCGAGCTAGCTCGAGATAGTACAACAAGGGGCTGAGCAATTGCTTGGCCTTTTCGAGGGCAGGGAGTGCTTCTTGGAGCAAGTCTGCACCATGCAGGGTGTCAAAGCGCGTGCTAAAGGCGTTGAGAAAGGCTTTGGCCTCTTCTTTCGTACCTAGGTATTTAGGGTCATCTAGACCCGTAAAAAGAGGCGATAGATCCCAGCAGTATTGGGGATCTAGCGCAGGGTTTTGGGTTGTAGACATGACATACCTCCTCTATTAGAGAGCATCATAACAAAAGGGAGCAAAAGCGATGGGACAGTTGCTTTCTGGAGGAAGCGCCAGGTGGACTCAAGATTCAAAGACCTAACACAATTGACGAGGGGGGGGAGAGCTGCTAGACTAGGGCAGGTTTTGAATATGGAATCGAAATGGAGAGTTGGTCGAGCGGCTTAAGGCGCACGATTGGAAATCGTGTTTACGTGATGAGCGTAACGGGGGTTCAAATCCCCCACTCTCCGCCAGATAGAGGATGCCTAGAGGCGTCCTCTTTTTTGTGTGTTGCAAAGCAGGCCTAGAGGCTAGGCAGAAGGGGGCTAGGGGGCAAGTTCTCTTGCTTGAAGACCTTTGTGGAGACGAAGCGGTGTTTTAGAAGAGCGCAAAACGGCTAGAAGGCTCGATCGCAGGTCGAAGGCCTTTGGAGCTAGCGTGTACTGCTATATGGAGAGAAGGCCTCCAGGCACTTGCCTTTATTTTTAGTGTTGGGAGCTATGGGTTTTATAGTGAGGAATGCGCTTGGCCTGAAGGCGCTGGTGGACGGAGTGGCTCATAAGGACATAGGCAATAGAACAAAGCGGAATCGATAGTAAGATGCCAGGCACACCAGCCACTGCACCTCCTATGACAGTCGCTGCCAAGACCCAAATGCCAGGAAGGCCGACTTGAGAACCCATCACGCGAGGATAAATGATATTGCTTTCGAATTGCTGAACAACGATGTTGACGAGCATAAAGACAAGAGCCAAAAGAGGGGAATCCATAGAGACCAAAACCATGCCGATTAAGCAGCCCACAATTGCGCCAAAGACTGGAATGAGGCGCAGAATGCCAATCATGACGGCAATCATGGTGGCATAAGGGAAAGAAAAGAGCAGGTTGGTCACATAAATCAAAATGCCCAGAATGAGGCTCTCCAGCAAGGAGCCCGTAATGAAACCGCTGAAGGTACTGTTGCTCAAGCGCCCAACAGCCAAGATCTGATCGGCTCTTTTTTCAGGTAGGTAGCTGTAGATGAGCGAACGGAATTGGGAAGAAAGGCGCTCTTTTTTGGCCAGCATATAGAGAGCCAAAGTAAGGGCCATAATCAAGTTGAAAAGCGTGCTGACGACTTGCTGGGTGAGGCTTAAAGCTAGCGAAGCGATGGAGACAGAAGCTGAGCTGAGCCAACTGGTCAACTGCCGAATGAGCTGCTCGAGATCCAGCCGTTCCAGCAGGACGGTCAAGAAGGGTACCGTCTGACTTTGCTCGCTCAGCCAATGTTGCAAGTTGAGAACGACCGAGGGCACTTGCATCGAAAGGACACTGATGGAGCGGATGAGTTCGGGTATCAGAAGTGCGAAGATCAAGGCCAGGGCTAGTGTAATGACGATGACGGTCAGCGAAATGGAAAAAGCACGGTAGCCACGCCGTCTTAGGTAGTCAAGATGCCTCCAAGGTCGACTGAAGAGGTGCTTCTCAAGAGCCGTCATCGGAACATTGAGGACAAAGGCAAGGGCCAAACCCCAGAGCAGAGGCTTAAGAATGTGCAAGGTCCACTTGAGCACCTGGAGGATGGCTGCGATATTTTGAACGGCCAAAAACAACAAAACGGTAAAGGTAATCACGAGTAGCAAGCGCCGTATATTCCGTGGTTCTAGATCCAAGCTCATGTCATAGCTCCTCCGTTTGTTTCTGCAGGATAGGCGATACTTCCTTTAGGGCTTTTGGCTATTGCGGACTTCCTTACTTACTGCTGGGCTGCAGGACATAGTTGCCGAGCCCCGTTGCAATGGCCGTGCTCAGTAGCTCTTGCTGCGCGGGATCGAGTAGGAGGGCGAGATCCTGTGGGTGGCTCATAAAGCCACATTCCAAGAGGACGCTGCGGAAATTCTCTTCACGCAAAAAAGCATAATTGCCCTGGCGAATAGGATTTTTTTCGGGTTTGAGTGCAGGTATGGCCTGAATGACGCTTTCGCTTATTTGCTTACCTAAGCGCAAACGCTCCTCGTCATTGTAGCGAGGATAGAAGGGATTGATGGGCTTGATATCTGGACTGTCGGCTTCGTTGACAATTTGGTCGAGCTCTGAGCGGTAGAGCACTTGGTTGGTGCTGACGTAGGTCACAAAACCACGTGGTTCTGCTGATGGCGAAAAATTGGCGTGTAGCGCAATGTATAAGATAGGCTCGAGCTCGCGCTCAAGATCTAACAGGTAGCGCATGTCCTCGTTCATGCCCATACCAGCTGCTATACCACGGCCAGCATAACTATCAAGATTGCTTTCTTTCATGGCCTCGAGCTGCTGCGAAAGCTGCGCAAGGCGTTTGAGGTGCCCTGCTTTGTATTCTGAATCCACTTCGGGTTGATGTTGGAGGATCTGTTGCCAAGTTTGGATGGCGATTTGGCCAGCCTGGGCGATGCGATGATAGAGGGAGAAAAAAGTATCGTCATGCCGCGTTGGCAGAACTTTGGCTCCGAGCGCCTCTAGCCTGGGGATAAGTTTTTGGCTGATGCTCAGGTTAATAGCCTTTTCGGTGACTTCCCCGTCAGGGCTTGTAACCACAGCGCCTGGATCACTGCCACCATGACCAATGTCCAAAATGATGGTGTAGCCCTTGAGCGGTTGGGCAGCATTGTTGGGATAGCTAAACTGGAGGGCATATGGGGCGCTTGAGCCACTATCCCAGCGAGGCCAACTGCTGCCTTCAGGATCGGGTTGTTCTTGGGGGAGGGCGACCTCATGCGCGTGATAGCTCACGCTGACGCCTGTGTCTAAAGTGAGGCTGCTCGAACTTGTGGCCGTTGCCGACTGAGCGGCCAGGCTAGCTAGGGCAGGATCTGAGGACTGAGCCCCCTTTGTGTTCGCCAGCTTGCCTTGCTCAGAGAGACGCGCTTCTTGGGGCGCACTAGGGAAACGGCAAGCAGCCATGAGTAAGGCCAAGCAAATCACAGAGGCTAAGCTGGGAAGCTGTCGCCATAGCTGCCTACTTGGGGGGGCTGAACAGCGATGATCAAGACGTTCAGATGAAGAAGTTTGGGGAAGCCAAAAAGCCATGAAAGCCTCGTGTTTTTTACATTTAGTCCAAATATTGTAGCCTTTGGAGCTTTTTTGGGCAAAAAGAGGCAGAGCAGATCTTAGCTTGCCCTCGTCTATAGGGCACGTGATCTTTGGCTGCTCAGTTGACGATTTGGATCGTTAGAGGAAATAGGGGATAAAGATCCAGCCGAGAAGGACGGCAATGATGATAGCCGCTATATAAAGAAGAACATGCCATTTGCGGCTTTGTTGTTGGACCTGGGTGAGCTCATACGTCAACTCATCGAGTTCGCCCTGCAGTC
>JAEZYR010000073.1 GCA_023442635.1 Bacillota bacterium
GTTTACAATACCGTTGGCATCGATATCAAAGGTTACCTCAATCTGGGGTACGCCACGTGGTGCAGGTGCAATGCCATCGAGGATGAAGTTACCCAGTGTCTTATTAAACTGTGCCATTTCGCGCTCGCCTTGCAAGACATGGACATCTACTTGCGTCTGCCCATCAGCTGCAGTCGAGAAGATCTGACTCTTTTTGGTTGGGATGGTCGTATTGCGTTCGATCAGCTTGGTGAAGACACCACCCATGGTCTCAATGCCGAGAGACAGAGGCGTTACATCGAGCAACAATAGACCCTTGACGTCACCAGTCAACACAGCAGCCTGGATCGAAGCACCGATCGCCACACATTCATCTGGATTGATGCCCTTGAAGGGTTCTTTGCCAAAGAAGCGCTGGACAGCCTCCTGCACGGCTGGAATACGCGTCGAGCCACCAACCAGCAAGATCTTGCTGATTTCTTCTTTTTTGAGTCCCGAATCTTCCAGTGCTTGACGCAAGGGGAGCATGCACTTCTCCACCAAATGCGCGGTCAGTTCATCAAATTTGGAGCGGCTCAACGTCATATCCAAGTGGCGTGTGCCATTGGCATCCGCGGTGATATAAGGCAAGTTGATGTTGGTTGAGCTGGTCGATGACAACTCGATTTTGGCCTTTTCGGCTGCATCACGCAAACGCTGCATAGCCATGCGATCACGGTTAAGGTCGATGCCGTCGCTCTTTTTGAACTCCTCAATCAACCAGTTCACGATAGCCTGATCAAAGTCATCACCACCTAGGCGGTTGTCACCCTTGGTCGCCAAAACTTCGAAGACACCATCTCCAATTTCGAGGATAGAGACGTCAAAAGTACCACCACCCAAGTCAAAGACAACGATCTTTTGATCCTCTTCTTTATCCAAGCCATAGGCCAAAGCCGCGGCAGTTGGCTCGTTGATGATGCGCAAGACTTCCAAGCCTGCAATGCGGCCTGCGTCTTTGGTGGCCTGGCGCTGAGCATCAGAGAAATAAGCAGGAACTGTAATGACGGCCTGGCTGACGGTGCTGCCTAAGTATGCCTCAGCATCACTTTTGAGTTTTTGCAGGATCATAGCCGAAATTTCCTGGGGAGAATAGCTCTTGTCATCAATCTGGACTTTGCGAGCTGTACCCATGTCACGTTTGATCGACTGGACGGTGCGATCAGGATTGGTGATGGCCTGGCGCTTAGCGATTTGGCCGACAAGGCGCTCGCCATCCTTCGTGAAAGCAACGACTGAAGATGTCGTGCGGTTGCCTTCACTGTTAGGAATAACGACAGTCTCGCCACCTTCCATGACGGCGACGCAGGAATTGGTCGTACCTAAATCAATACCGATAACTTGTGCCATATTCTTATCTCCTTCGATCTTATCTTAAATTTATTCGTAAGCTAAGCCTCGCTGGCTTAGTTCGCGACTTTAACTACGGCGTGGCGAATCACTTTGTCGCCTCGGCGATAGCCAGGATTCAATACCTCGACCACCGTCGGCTCATCGTACTTTTCGTCTTCTACATGTAGGACAGCCTCATGGGCGTGTGGATCAAAAGCCACCTCAACGGCGTCAATGCGCTCAACCTTAAGCTTAGTGAGGGCTTCATTGACCTGTCGGTCGACCAACTCTAGGCCAGCCAAAATCTGTCGCGCCTCTTCAGTTGCGAGCTTTTCGGCTGCATCCTGTGCCCGCGCTAAATTGTCAAGAACAGGCAACCATAGCGTCAAAACATCTGCGATCGACTGTTCGTAGAGCTGTTCCTTTTCTTGTCGGCTGCGCCGTCTGAAATTCTCAAATTCAGCCATCAAGCGAAGATAGGCATCCTTGACCTGAGCGAGCTCAGCATCTTTGCTTTCCTGCTGTTCTTCTGCTGGAGCTTCAGCTTCGGCTTCTGCAGCCTGTTCGGCTTCGCTCGTCTCGGCATCAGTCCCCACTTCAACTTGGCCGTCTTTAGTTTGTTCGGCCTCTGCCTCAGGCGTGGCCTGTTCCTCCTTCGTTGGCTTTTCAGAATTCATGGACGCTGGCGTTTCATCTGTTTTAGGCTTTTTCTTGGCTTTACGCATCCGCCTCGTCTTCCTTTCTACTGCTGGCGCTCCAGACTCATGTTGTCACACATCGAGCCTAAGTTCGCCTCAAGTCATCTTGATGTTCTTGAGTATACCAGGTAAATTCTAAATGTCAAGGAAAGTCAAAAGTATTTCTAATCCATTCTTCTGATTCATGAAAAGCACCTTGCATCGATTGAAGGGAATGCGGAGATCCGCAGCATTCCACCCACCTCTTTGCCCTTTGCCAGAAGCCATTGCAATTGTCTTATACCCTTTACTTATGCGCCCGTGTTTTAGCTTCAGTTTCTAAGCTTTCTTTCGCAAGCTAAAAAACGCCCAAAAACTTGGTTGGCTAAATCAAGCCCCCGACGACTCAATACATAGTGAGGATCTGAACCGATAAGCTTGACCTCAAGGAGCCCATCCTCCAGACAGCTCACAAGACAGGTCCGAAAAACATCAGGCATTTCTTCTCCAAAGCGGTCTTGAAAATCTCTTGCACAAACCCCAGACAGGTTGCGTAGACCTAGCCAAAAAAATTCCTGCATGGCCGAAAAGCGATCGACCCATTCTCGTTCAGCCCAAAAATCCGCCTGGATATCTTGCCAATTTTCTGCGGCGCTAAGATATTGAATGTACTTTCTGACATGTCCCACACGGCTACACCGCTCTCCGCCTACGTAACTCGAAGCACCAGCCCCAAAAGCCAGATAGGGCTCTCCCTTCCAGTAAACCGTATTGTGTCGACTCTCACGGCCTAGCCTAGCAGCATTGGAAATTTCATACAGCTCTAGCCCCGCTTTTTGACTTTGGAGCAAACAGCAGTCGTACATTTGCCGTTCCACTTCTTCATCTGGCAGATGGAGTTGCCCCTTGCGCGCCTTGTGAGCAAAGACAGTTCCTTCCTCCAAAATGAGCGAATAAAAAGAAAGATGCTGGCTCCCCATATCCAAAGCCAGTTGCAAACTTTCTTGCACATTTTGAAGCGTTTGGCCAGGCAAGCCATACAAGATATCTGTTGATAAATTCTGATAGCCTACACGTCTAGCCTCATGCATACAGTTTTCGTAAGCTGCTCGATCGTGCTGACGGCCGATTTGCTGAAGCAAATGATTTTGGGCGGTCTGCAAACCCACAGAGAGGCGGTTGACACCTAATTCTCGATAAGCTGCCAATCTAGCTATGTCGGCTGATTGTGGATTGACTTCAAGCGTCACTTCAGCGTTTTTGGCAATGTTTCGATATTTTTTAACCGTTCCTAAAATCGCGGAGAGTTGCTCAGCACTCAGGAGCGACGGTGTTCCTCCGCCGATATAAACCGTCTCTAAAGCAGGTGCTGCTTGCTCGCAATCCAAAAAGCCGCCTTTTTGCTCAAAAAAAAGGCGGATTTCTTTGCACAGTGCTTCGACATAGCTTTGTATACCCTCTTCGTTGAGTACGCTCGTGGCGAAAGCACAGTAGTGGCAACGGCATGTACAACAGGCAATATGAATGTACAGGGCTCGAGCGGATATCTGAGCCATCGGATTGGCGTTATCGGTCTTATGCATTTTCTTCTTTGGTTTGCTGCAAAAAAGCCTTGACTTGTTTCAAAAATCGGCGACAACTTGGTGAACTATTGCGCTCAGCTCGAAGATAGGGCGCGATTCGCTCAGCCCATTCAAACTTCATCGCCCCTACGGCAGGATAACCTATATGAATCAAGCGTTCAGCCTTAGATCCCATTAAAACGCGAGCCAAATGTTCCCAAGTGCCACAAATGCTATCTTGTCGGTACGCTCGTAAAAGTTCTCGATTCGCCTGAGGATAGGCCTGGAGGATGGCTTTAGGATCACCCAGTAGCCAGGCTTCGAGCTCTTCGACGGCGATCCCCAAGCACAGAGGCAGCTTTTGCAAATAATGATGGCTCAATTGCCAAACCTGCTTTTGGAGTTCTTCTGGGTCTGACGTATCACTATCAAAGACAACAAGCAGCAAATCAATCCCTGAAAGCGCTTCGTAACTTCGCATTTTGGCGGGTAGCAGTCCCAACAGACTGTTGCGCTGCGCCAGCGGCGTCTGATTCCAATCAGCTGGCAAATGGCCTACCCCGCGATGAGGTCGCATAAACAGTTCGCATGCGCAGTTGCTTTGGCGGATGACATCGCGCAAAAGCGCCTCAACAATATAGGCTCCTGAGCGATCTTCTATCAGTGCTTCAATGCGTAGCATCCGCCAGTCCCTGCCTATCTGCCTGAAGGCTTTCAGGCTCCAAATAGGAGCTGTACCACTGAGCTGCAAGACCTATGCCCTTTTTATAAAGTTGTCGAACAAGTGGGGAACTCGCCGTGCAGATGGCCTCGACTCTTCCTCTGCTTTCTTTCTCTTCGCTCAAAACCCAGAGCTCATCGGGCATGCAATGCTCTACCAGTAGCGGATTATGCGTGGAAAGGAGCAGCTGTCCTGGGTGTTCCAAACTCGCTTTTCTCAGAGCCAAGCCTAGGCCTTGAATGGCGAATGGATACAAACCCATATCAGGATTTTCCATCATCAACAAGCTGGCACTGCGGTCGCTTTTTAGGACGTATAGCAGGGCAAAGAGTTGTTCCTCAGCGTTAGAAAGTTCCCCATCCAGCAAGCCTTCGGCCGCCTTTTGGCCAGCTGGATGTTGGCGAATCAGTTCACGCAAAACAGCTTCTAAGTTCTCAGGATCATCCTTGCGT
>JAEZYR010000074.1 GCA_023442635.1 Bacillota bacterium
GGCTGATCCAGAACCAGACCTATTATTGCTCGACAAATTAGCCTGCATAGCCTCTTTGATGTCGATTATCCCTGTTATTATTTGGACCAAAGCCGATCTGGCTCCCGAAAAAACACAGGAGTTGCAATCTGTCTATAGGGCGACAGGCTGGCAACAGTTGATATCTCAACAAGAACAGCTTCCCGTTTCTTGTATGCGCCAAATGATGCAGGGCAAGATCGCTTGTTTGGCTGGTCCCTCAGGCGTAGGAAAGTCCACCTTGACCAATGCTCTCCTAGAAGCGGCTTGTATGGAAACAGGTGAGATCAGCGAGAAACTGGGGAGAGGGCGACATACGACCAGGCATGTTGAATTATTCCGGCTGAAGTCGGAAGCGATGTCGCCAGATGAAGGCTTGCTCTCTAGTGAGCAAGAAAACGCAGCGATCAGCTACCTAGCGGATACACCTGGCTTTACATCTCTAGAATTAGAACAATTGGGTATTTATCCAGAAGAACTGATAAAAGGCTATCCCGATTTATCTGTAGACCAGAGTTGCCGTTTTTTGGATTGTCGCCATCTCAATGAACCTGAATGTGCCGTTCGCGAACGAGCTCAAGAGGATCCTGGACTATTGGAGCGCTATCAGCGCTATCGCCAATTGCGAGAGAGCCTCGAAAATGTGCCTGTTTTTACCCTTCGCCAAATGCGCAAAAGGCTACCCAAACCGGGTCTACCTGATCATGCTCTCGTCTAGAAGGAGGTATCTGATATGTCTCAACGTGTGATCCAATTTGCCCCATCCTTGCTTTCGGCTGATTTTGCTAATCTCCAGGCAGAACTTCAGCGCGTTGCTTCAGCTGATCGCCTTCATTTAGATGTCATGGACGGCTCTTTTGTCCCGAACTTAAGCTTTGGCATACCTGTGATCAAGGCCTTGCGCCCACATTCGAGCTTGCCCTTCGATGTCCATCTGATGATTGAGCATCCCGAGAGACACTTAGAGGCTTTTCGAGAGGCAGGGGCAGATTGGATTACTGTCCATATCGAAACCTGTCCACATATTCATAGAACCATTCAGACTATTCGCTCACTGGGCGCGCATCCAGGCGTTAGCCTCAATCCAGGTACTTCACTCCAAGCTATCGAGGCTATTTTGCCTGATGTAGACCAAGTCCTATTGATGTCTGTTAATCCAGGATTCGGGGGGCAGGCCTTTATTGATCGAAGCTTGGATCGCCTCCAAAGCTTACGTCAGATGATTGATCAGCTAGGTCTAGAGACTTTGATCGAAGTTGACGGAGGCATCAATTTACAAACACTGCCCCAAGTTATTAGAGCAGGCGCCGATGTTTTAGTTGCAGGCTCAGCTATTTTTGGTCAGAAGGATGTAAGGGATGCCCTTAACAAGCTTCGCGCACTGAGCCAAGAGCTTTTGCAGCAAGGAGAAGAGGAGGGGGCAAGCCTCCAATGAGAGCCCTGCTTATACTGGGTGGTTTATCAGAAAAAGTATTTTTAAGTATCCAACAACGCCTAAAAAAGGAAAGTTTTGATTGGCTAGGTGCTGTGGATCAAGGCATCTATTGGGCGCAAAAACTGGGCTACACCCTCGACTTGGCTCTAGGAGATCTGGATAGTCTCCATCCTCTGGATCGTGCCGAAGTGCTGGCACATCAGGTGAACATAGAGCGCTATCCCGCAGCCAAAGACGATAGCGACGGAGCTTTGCTCCTCGAAGGAGCGCTTAGAGCCGGAGCGACAGAACTCCTCATCTTATGTGCTATGGGTCTGAATCGTCCTGACCATTTTTTATCTCTAACTCAGCTATTGGCCAAAAAGCAAGTAGATATGGCTTCTCAAGGACGGAATTTGCGTATCGAGTTATATGATGGGCAAAGCCAAGTCCACTATTTGCTAGGACCCTGTCAATTTGATGCGCAACATAAGGTGCAGGATCCAGAGCATCCTGAGCAAGCTGTTGTTTCTATTATTCCATGGTCAGAAGAGCTTCAAGGCTTAGATTATCAAGGTTTAGCTTGGCCTCTTGAGCAGGCGTGTGTAAGTCGAGGGACAAGCAAAACCCTTTCCAATTACCCTCTTCAAGCTAATGGACATTTTCGGGTTCAACTTGCAGCTGGCCAGGCCTTGCTTTGCCTCTGCTATGAAAAAACACCTGAGCGAATCATTTTCGAGTGAATCATGCATGCCAACAAGCTGTAGATTTTTTCATTTTCAGCTAGCATGTCAGGCGAAGATTGAAGATGTGGGAATAGAATCCCTTCAAAAGGTAAATCGAAAAACCAGCTGAGAAGCAGATCCAAAGACAGTTCTCAGCTGGCCTAACAACATTTGGCTCGAAGCCTAAGGAAGATCCTCGTTAAATTAGATTAAGTTATCTCGCGTGCCTCGATGACGTCCGCCAACAGTAGTTGAGCGACAAGGTCCAGAATTCAAAACACCTTCCATATCTAAGAGCTCTTCCAAACTGCAGTCTAGAATAGCCGCAATAAAGCAAAGGACTCGAGGGTCAGGAGAACCTTTGCCCTGCTCCCAACTGGTAATGGCCTGCTGGGAAACCCCAACAATTCGAGCTATCTCGGATTGAGAAATATGTCGACTGGTTCGGATACGTCTGAGCGCTCGGGCAAAGTGCGTCGTATCAGCCATAATCATCCTCCAAAATGAAATCAAACTTGCTATTGATGTTTTCTCTTGCATGCGTACGACACAAAAGAATCCCCAACAGCGATGCCGTGCTTGCTAAATTGTGCACACGTGCTTTTAATCGCTATACTATAATCTAAAAAAGCTCTTTTGAATAGTTATTTTTGTCAAGAAATAATATTATTTTGTGAATGCTTATAGGGAATTCAGAAGTAATGAAGACTTGAAAAAAGATGGCTTTAACGCTTCAAACAGATCTGAGAGCAAGAGGGTATCATGCTATCTAGGGTAGGTCTGAATTCAAGTTTCTTGCCTATTCTAAGCCTTCTAGGAGTAGAGAAGATTTGAACAGAAGGGCTTTCTCTATACAATAAACAACTTGAAACATGATGCCCGCAGCTTTCAACTCACATCTTACGATGCAATGTTAAGAGATCCTATTCAAAATTACCCGACCCATTCACTCAAAATAAAATTCACAAATCCCTTGCATGAACATGATATTATTACATCTAGAAGATATACAAACAGCTAGAAAGGAAGACAGGTATGTCGAACCGCAGCAATTGGATTGATAAGCACAGCCGTGTGCCCCTTTATGTGCAAGCTAAATCTCTTATCAAAGACAGAATTGATTCTGGCTTGTATCAGCCAGGCGCCCAAATACCGACTGAAACTGCTCTGTGCAGTGAGTTAGGTCTATCACGGCCAACGGTTCGACAAGCGATAGCTGAGTTGGTGCAGGAAGGCTTACTACAGATTGAACGGGGACGAGGAACCTTTGTTCGCCAAGAAGCAGAAAGGCAAATTTTGCTCGGGGTCAACGCCTTTCGTTTTAGCCTTTTATCTAGCCACAGCCTCGATGGTAAACACTTTATTGATTATCACAGCCCCGAGTCTATACCTGATGAATATGCAGCTGTTTTTGCCGAGAATCACAGTGGGAACGAGCGCGGTTTTTTCCAGATTGATTGGGTAGAGGGTCCAACCCACTCGCCACAGGCACTTTGCCGTTCCTACATCCCGCGTGCGATGTTTCCGTCCTTATTGGAAGATATTCAGCGCCGTAAAAGAATGGTTGAAATCACGGCCAACCGCTATGCGCTTTTGCCCCAACAGGCTAACTGGCGTCTATATCAACGGCTGAGTGAAGATCACGAATCACAGCTTTTGCATATCGGACGTAGTGAAGCTTTATTTGTTCAGGAGGCCGTTTTTAGCTCGCGTTCAGCTCATATTACCGAAATGTCTATTGCCCTGATCCCAGCTGAAAAGACAGTTTTACAATTCGACAGTCAAGTCTTTAGAGGTCAGTAGATCATGTCATATTTTGATCATGCAGCTACGACTAAACCTTGGCCTGAACTTTTGACATTAGCTATAGAAACTGCTGAGGACAATTGGCAAAACCCAGCCTCCCTTCATTTGCAAGGGCAGCATCAGCTGCAACGCTTGGAGCGGAGTCGTAAGCGCTTAGCAAGCTTATTGACCTGTCGACCTGATGAATTGATTTTTACAAGTAGCGCCACAGAAGCCTCAAATCAGGCCATCTTTTCAGTGCTTCAGCAGCGTCATCCTAGCGGCTCTTTTGTGCTATGTGGTGCTGGCGATCATGATGCCACTAGAGTGGCCTTGCACAGCTGGGCTGAGCGTTGTGGCTTTGAGTACAAAGAATTACCTCTCTGTGCCAATGGTCAATATGATTTAGAAGCGCTAGCTGACATCCTGAACAGCAACTGTATTTTTTGCAGCAGTCTGGCTGTTAATAATGAAACGGGTGCTATTAACGATTTGTCTGCTATTCGCTCTCTGCTATTCCAAAAGGCACCCAAGGCACTCTGGCATGTGGATGCTGTTCAACTTTGGTGCAAGGGGCGAGAAGTCTTAAATCTCGAGCAATTAGGGGCGGACTACGTTTCGCTTTCTGGCCACAAAATCCATGGCCCTCGAGGTGTTGGGTTGCTCTACGTTAGGCGTGGCCGCCCGATTAGGCCGTTGATTTTGGGTGGGGGACAGCAATTGGGGCTTCGCTCTGGTACCGAAAACCCACTGGCTGCAGAGCAGCTGGCGCTAGCCGCGGAATTATCATCCTCTAAGCTAGCTGAAGATTATGCCTACTGTGAGGCACTGCGCGAGCAGTTCTTGGAAGCCGTAGCGGATTTGGATCCTGTTTTACCAGGCCCAGGGCGTGAAGGGCAGCCCCGCATCCTAAGCATAGCTTTTCCAGGCCTCAAGGCCGATATGCTCTTGACAGTTCTTTCACATCAAGGTTTTATGCTATCGAGCAGTTCTGCCTGCCATCGCCAGCGCCAAAGTGCAGTTCTATCTGCCATGAAACTGCCGCCAGAGCTCTTGAGCTCGACGATTCGGGTAAGCTTTGATCCTTCGAATCAGCCCGAGGAAGTTGAGGCACTTAGCCAGGCCATTCACGATGCGGCAGCAAAGTTTCGGCTGCCCATACGATGAAGCGCTAAGCTATTCAGAGCTAGTTTCAAAGATAGGACGAAGCTCTCAAAAACCGCCACTTTGTGCTAAACCTTTTGGAGGCTGACTCGAGCATGGCGCAGTGTCTTTGTGTAGTTAAAGGAGTCTAAATGATGTCAAGCGAAACGCATGTATCTACGGAAAAACAGATTTTTCAAAGCGAACCCATGTTTCTATGCCGTTTGGGGGAGGTAATGCTCAAGGGTCTTAACCGCCGCCGTTTTGAAGAGCGAATTGAAAGCACGCTTCGACGTCGCCTGGGCAATATAGGATCTTTTCGAGTAAGCAGTGCTCAATCTCGCATTCGCTGCTATGCCAAAGATGAGGATAGTCGCAAACATCTCTCGGCTGCAGTCGAACGAGCGCGCACCGTATTTGGTCTTGTTTCGGTTAGCCCTGCAGTTGAATATCCAGCAGCAACGGACATCGAAGTTGTAGGCCAGGCTGCTTGCCACTATATTGAAACCTATTTAGGTAAAGATGCCTTAATGGGTAAACGTTTCAAAGTGGAAACTAGACGAGGCAATAAGCAATTTCCGCTCAATTCTCAGGAAATATCAAGAGAAATTGGCGGTCACATTTTGTCTCGTTGGCCGCGCCTGAAAGTTGATGTCCATCAGCCTGACTTTATTCTCTACTGTGAATTGCGGGACGAGTTGACTTTCTACCATGAGATACTACCAGCAGCTAAAGGCTTACCTGTAGGAAGCTCTGGACGAGGTTTACTCTTGTTATCTGGCGGTATTGACAGTCCAGTTGCGGGCTACATGATGGCCTCTCGTGGCCTCCGCCTAGAAGCTATCTATTTTCACACCTATCCCTACACAAGTGACCAAGCCCTCGACAAAGTTAAGCGTCTTGCTGCTTTGCTGAGTGTTTACAGTGGTCGTTTGAAATTACACGTGGTGGATTTCACAGAAGCGCAGCTTGAATTGAACCAAGTCGTACCAGCTGACATGCTAACCGTCGTTATGCGGCGCATGATGCTGCGAGTTGCCGACCGCCTTGCAAGCAGTCAAAATATAGATGCATTGGTGACAGGCGAATCTCTCGGCCAGGTGGCTTCTCAGACGGTTGAGGCACTAAACTGTACAGATAGCGTGGCCAAACATGTCATTTTCCGCCCCTTGATCGGCTTGGATAAGGATGCAACCATTGCGATTGCACGAGATATCGACACCTTTGAGACTTCTATCTTGCCTTATGAAGATTGCTGCACCGTCTTTGTGGCCAAGCATCCTAGAATTCATCCCAAGAGGGAAGAGGCTGAGCGAGCAGAGGAGAAGATTGATATCGAAGCGATGATTCAGAATTTGATGGGCAAAATAAGCAGCGAGGAAATCGGGCCAGAGCGCCTCTGAGGCCTTCTTTGAGTCGAAAAGAAGCCTCGGCCAAGCTGGATCGATCCTGAACTCAGCTTTTCAGCTCTTGCGAAAAAGATGGAGATCAGATAGGAGAGGCGAGGATGGCCAAAAAGGATTTCAGTAATCTAGATTTAATAAATGAAGATGTTGCGCAAGACGCTGTCAAAGAAGCCATAAATCTTAACCAAAGAGCCCCTTTGGCTTGGCGAATGGCACCGCGTTCTCTGGCTGAGATGAAAGGACAACAGGCCATCTTAGGCCCAAATAGTTTGCTCGAGCGTCTCATCAAGACAGATCGTTTGCGCTCATTGATCCTTTTCGGTCCTCCTGGCACTGGCAAAACATCCCTAGCTCGTGTGATAGCCCAAACGAGCTCATTGCCCTTTTATCGCTTAAATGCCGTTCAAGCTGGTGTCTCAGATATCAAACGGATTGTCGACGAAACACAAAGCAGCCTTTTGAATCCCCAAAAGCGTTCGTTACTGTTTATCGATGAGATTCATCGCTTTAATAAGACCCAGCAAGATGCCCTTTTGCCTCATGTCGAGGATGGTACGCGGGTCTTGGTGGGGGCAACGACTGAAAATCCTTATTTTTCGGTGCACAAGGCCTGGATTTCTAGGTCACATGTTTTT
>JAEZYR010000072.1 GCA_023442635.1 Bacillota bacterium
TAGATTAAGCTGCAATTCAAGGCCTTTGGCCTGAAGCAAGCTGGAGGTTCACATGCAAGTCCATCAAGCTATCAAATCTTTTGAATCAGGTCAGCTGCCCTCTTCTTGGCAGGCTGTTTATCCTCAGCTCTCGCAGCACCCAGAGCAAGCCAAGCGCTTTTTGCATCTCACCCAGCGTTTTTTGGAGCTTTACCCAAGCCAAGCAGACGAAGAAATCTTTTTCTTCTCTGCGCCTGGCCGCAGTGAAATCTCTGGCAACCACACAGACCATCAACAGGGACGAGTCATCTGTGCTGCAGTCGATCAAGACATTATTGCAGCTGTCACCTTACGCCAAGATCGCAAAGTCTGTCTGCGCTCTGAAGGTTATGACAAAATCGACTGTGTCGATCTTAGCGACCTGCCCCCCAAAGCTGGAGAGCAAGAGCATTCAGCGGCTCTGATTCGTGGCGTGGCCGCACGCTTTCATGAATTGGGCTACACCTTAGGTGGTTTTAATGCCTATACCTGCTCCAATGTCCCCGCAGGTTCAGGTCTTTCTTCTTCGGCCGCCTTTGAATTGCTTCTGGCTAGCATCTTCAATAGCCTTTTTAACGGCAACAGCCTAGACGCTCTCACGTTGGCCAAAATCGGTCAGTATGCCGAGAATGTCTATTTTGGCAAACCGAGCGGTCTTCTGGATCAATGCGGCTCAGCCCTAGGCGGCTTTGTGCAAATTGATTTTGCTGACCCCACAACGCCTGTGGTCACGTCCCTAGGTGCCCCGCTTGAGGCCGCCGGCTACCATATCGTGGTGACGAAAACAGGTGGTTCGCATGATGATTTAACAGCAGACTACGCCGCTATCCCCAAAGAAATGAAAGAAGTGGCACAGGCTCTAGGTTCCGATTACTTAGGGCATGTATCGGCTGAAGATTTCTGGTCCAAGCTACCCGATCTCAAGCAGCTTCTGCCCACGCGCTCCCTTTTGCGCGCGATTCACTTTTTCGAGGAAAATGAGCGTGTGCTGCTAGCGGCTGAGGCTTTGCGCCAGCAAAATATTCCAGCCTTTTTGAACGCTATCCGCGCTTCGGGCAAAAGTTCAATCGAGAAACTCCAAAACATTTGGAGCAGTCAACGCCCTGATCAGCAACTTTTAGGTCTGGCCATAGCCTTATCTGATCATCTTTTGGGCGAAGATGGCGCAAGTCGCGTCCACGGCGGTGGTTTTGCAGGTACCATCCAGGCCTTTGTCCCCACCTCGAAGCTAGCTACCTATATAGGGGGCATGGAAGCCGTCTTTGGGCAGGGATCTGTCATCCCATTGCAAGTTCGCTCCTCTGGAGCTTGTCAGCTTCTTTAATGCCTCCATGTCATTAGAAGCCCATTCTCCTCAAGCAGAAGGACTCACTTCCGCTCAGCCTTCTAAGCAGTTGATGAGCCCGTCCTTTGCCCTTCAGTCTCCTGAACGGGATGAGACGGGTTTCTCTGAGCGAGACCGAGCTGCCATGCGCTATGCCCTTTGCCTCGCCAAAGAAGCTGCGCAATTGGGCGAGACACCTATCGGAGCTGTCATTTTGGCTCCCGATGGAACCTGTCTAGCAGCCTGCGCTAACAGGAGAGAAATGGACCACGACATCAGCGCCCATGCCGAAGTTCTGGCTCTGCGCGAAGCTGGCCGACAGCTTCAGACCTGGCGTTTAGAGGGCTGCACCCTCTACGTGACGCTCGAACCCTGTGGCATGTGTGCCGCCGCTATTCAGCAAGCTCGCATTGCTGAAGTGGTCTTTGCTAGCCGCGATCCCAAGGCCGGCATGCTCCTGTCAGTCGATCAGGCCTATCAGCGACACCCCCTCTTTCATCAGCCCCTCGTTCTTGAGGGGCTCTTTGCCGAAGAGGCCTCTGAGCTTTTGCGCCATTTTTTTCGTGCCTTACGGCAGCGTAACAAACATCTAGACAAGAGCCTAGGGGGGCGCGGCCGCCGCCATCAACTCCGCTATGCTGGCCAACTCCCCTATTTCGCGTCTGCTGAACCCCAATCGGGTGAAGTTTCTGAAGGTTGTGAAAACAGATCCTAAACTAAATTAGATCTTGGGAATTTCAAAAAGTTCTCCCCGCTCAATAGACCAAATGAAGCGGCGCGTAACCACCAGCCTTGAGCCTTTTTGGAGGGCTTCCGCATAACAGGCTAATTGCATGGCATATCGCTTATTTAAGTAGGCTGCTGCCTCTTGCCGATCAGCTGGCAAATGATCTGACTTATAGTCCAAGACTGTCATTTCTCCCTCTTGATGCTCATAGCAAAGGTCGACAATACCCTGGATCAGAATACGGGTCTCAGGTGGGATATCTGCGCCCCAAAATTTTTGCAGATCTGCCAGCGCCCATTCACGGGCAGCTAGATGGCCAACAGCCGTAATGTAGGTAAAGGGCAGTTCACGGTAGTAGGGACGGCCTGCCGCCTGAACTTGTCGAAGCTCTAAGGCTATCTCGGAGTTGTAAAACTTTAGCAGTTGCTGAACATTCAAAAGAAGGCAGTCCCTCTCGACTGAACTGAGGCCTTGTTTTTGGGCAAAGGCAAGAATGGCCTTCTTTAGGTCTTCACTTTCACATTCACAGAGTGCTAGCGCATCCAGCTGACTCAGAGCCAAATGGAGTAAAGTTCCCTTTTCGGTCGCACTCAGAGCCTTTTTTTCATCGAAATCCCAACGCTCAGGCAAGTCTGGAAACATCGCTTGCATGGGCAGCACTTGCAGTGCTGATTCTGCCTGACGATCTTTCGTAGTTTTTTGGCTTGGCTGTTGTGAGGAGCTAGCTTGGCCGAGTAAGCCTTTGCCCCCTCGCTCAGCTGGGAAGAGTTGCTGGGCTGGGCTTCCCTCACTCAGTTCCTCGTATGTATCCAGATCAGACATCATAGCCATTTCCTTGGCAAAACGTTTTTTGAGTTCTGAAACGGAGTACTTGAGTGATAAAGGCAGGCTAGACGGTTTTTCAGGAACTTCTGGCCAGCCTTCTCCCTGCCAAACAAAAGCGCCATCAGGCTCTGCTAAATGCGGCTCGGAGCTGTCCGCTAGCAATGCATCAGCCTCAAAGTCCTGCAAGCCTACATCAGCCAGCTCCTCTACTTGCACCTGCACCCTTTCATCCTGCTTACAAATGGCCAGGTTAAATAAATCATCTTCGAGCTTGTGCTGTTCCAGCAGTTCTTGCACCTGCACCGAAAGCCGTGACCCTTTTTCTGTCTTCTCATTAGCTTGTTTGGGTCGAGAAGCCAGGTATCCCAAAATAGCCCCTACAAGAAAGTGCCAAGTACTGTTTTGCTTCTGGTGATCACCGAGCGGCCAGGGGCGATAGCGCTGTTCAAGCGCATCGTCTTTAGGCAGCAAGCCGAGGGATGCTTGCTCAGCTAGGCTTAGCAAGCTTTCTTCTATTTCCTCAGAATCCTGACCCAAAACAGACAGGCGCCCCACCAGCGTCAAGCGATGTTTCGCCCGCGTCATCGCCACGTAAAGCAGGCGGAGTGCCTCCGCGCGATCAGCCTTTTTTTCGACTTCGCGATGCCACTTGAGAGCAGCCGTAGGCCAGATCCAGCCTTTTTTGGGGGAGATGCAGGGCGCTGCTAAACCCATACCTGGAAGATCGCTAAAATAGGCTGTTCGTGGCGGCGTATTTAGCTTTTTATCTAAGCGCAGCAAAAAGACCTGATCGTACTCTAGACCCTTTGAGGCGTGCATCGTTGTGACATGCACCGCATCCATGGCTTGGCTTTCAAAATCAAAAAGCTCACTTTGGCGATCGCGTCGTCTCTCCTCCGCCAAGAAAGCGGCCAAAGCACCGCCCCCTTGCGCATGCTGCTTTTCCCATTCGGCCAACCAAGCGAAAAAGGCATCTAGGCGTCCCAGGCGGTCTTGCCCTGTTCCCTGCAGCAGATATTCTTCGAGACCTAAGTCTCCTCGAACCCTTCGGCAAAGCGTCAGCAAACTTTGTTCTTGTGACAGAGCACGCAGATCCGCTATCCAATCCAGAAATTTTTGCACACGCTCGCGTAAGTCACGGTCTTGCCCCCACTGGCGATACATGAGGATGCTGTCCGAAAAAGATAGGTGCTTGCTCCCTTGTTCAGAAACTTCGGCTCGGATCTTCAAGAAATCCAGATCATGAAAGCGGCCGTAAATGGGCAACTGGCGCAACAACGTTAACAGTGCAATATCGTCTTGACTGTTGGCCAAATAGCGCAATAAGGCATCAAAAATAGCCAGTTCCCAGCTAGCCATAAAGCCCGTCTGCTCACTCTGTTGAACGGGTATCCCTTCAGAAGCCAAAATCTTTCTGACGATCTCGACATCTTGGTTGGCTCGCAAAAGGATGGCAAAGTTGCCAAAAGCTACGCAGTCTTTTCTTCGCTTGCGTATTTCTTGGGCAACCCAGCGTGCCTCTATCTCTGTAGCTTGCCGTTCTTCTAAGCTCGCCAGCTCTAGATCTGCCCCCACTTCTGGGCTGACTTGGCTTTCTGAGAGATCCCCTGCGTCATCAAATGCCTCTTCAGCTGCCTCCCCCTCGCTCAGCTGGACGTTATCAGCAAGAAACACAAGATCGCAGGCCGCCTTTTCTTCCGTATGTCGGCCTTCTAGATAACGTTCGGTATGCTGCACATTGGCCAATAGAAGATCAGATAAATCACTTGTCTCGCTAAGCAGTTTCTGCTGGGCTAAAGCTGCTTCCA
>JAEZYR010000093.1 GCA_023442635.1 Bacillota bacterium
TCGCTCAAGGTACTGAGGTGCTGGTCTGCAACCGCAATAACATCGCCTCCCCGTCCGCCATCACCGCCATCGGGACCGCCATTCGGAATATACTTGGCTGTATGAAAGCTGACAGCGCCATTACCACCATGGCCAGAAGCTATATCAATGCGCGCTCGATCAATAAACATCTTGATTTCTCCTAAAAAGCCACATACAGAAAAGGCCCAGACAATGCTGGGCCTTCATCCATCTCAAGCTCTTGCTTAGGCGCTGGCGACCTCGGTTTCCTGCACGGGATAAACCGAAACCTGCTTGCGCTTTTTGTCTTTGCGCTCAAAGCGAACCTTGCCCTCGATCAGTGCGAAGAGCGTATCGTCCTTGCCCTTGCCGACGTTGTTGCCAGGGTGGATCTTGGTGCCGCGCTGACGGACGAGAATATTGCCCGCCAAAACAAATTGACCGTCACCACGCTTGGTGCCTAGGCGCTTGGACTCTGAATCGCGTCCGTTCTTGGTGCTACCGCCGCCCTTTTTGTGGGCCATGAGTTGAAGATCAAAACGAATCATCGTATAGCCTCCTCTATTTCTCTTCCTGCACTTGCACGTAGGCCTCATAGCTCAGACTGAGCTGTTCAAGTCCCAAAAGGCAAGTTCGCAGGAGCAACTGTACCTGTTCTTGATGAATCACCGCTGTATCGTGAACTTCGATGAGCAACTCACCCTCTGCCATCATAAGATCTACATCGACATCCAGAAGATCTGTAAGTGCTGAGTAGATCGTTGCAAAGAGGTTCGTGACTGCTGCGCATACGATATCTTCACCAGCTGGTGCATAGTTCGCGTGACCGTGAGCCGAAATGGCCGTTATCTCGCCTTCAGAACCTCGTCGGACACGAACTTGGATCACAGTGTCAAAGCCAAATTAAGCAATGCTGCGAATAGCCACACGCGTATAGGGCTGGCGATGACCCTTCTTGCGACGATAGCCTTTTTTGGACTTCATCTTGAAGATGACTAGCTTCTTGCCCTTGCCTTGGCGGATGACCTCGGCCTTGACGCTGGTGCCTTTGAGCTCGTTGCCAAATTTGGCACCTGACTCATCTGCAATAGCCAAAACATCATCAAAAACGACCTCATCACCCACTTCTGCGTTGAGCTTCTCTACGAAAATCTCATCGCCGACGGCAACGCGGTATTGCTTGCCACCTGTACGAATAATTGCGTACATCGTTCCTTACCTCCTTTTTGTTCGAAGCCTCGCCATCTCTAGGTTGCCATCAAACGCCGTGGCGCCTGGCATTGAAGACCCGAGTTGTGCGGGGAAACGTCGTGAAAATTTATCATTTTTGAGCTTCTTTGTCAAACCGAAAGCTCTGTTTGGTGCGTCTGGGCATCCTCCTGAACCCTCTAGCGCTTGCGCCATCGTTCTGGGCTATTACCAGCCTCTAGCTAGCCGCCGCGCTCGTTTCGCCTCGGCTCTAAGCTGACCTACCTGCTCTGCATGAAGCAGTTGCTCATAGGCCGCCTGGGTCGAGCGATCCAAATCCTCAACGGCAATACGCTCACCCGATCGAACTTCATAGTAGCCACCGTTTGGACTTTGGACAAAACTTTTCTGCTCGCGTATCAAGTCCGTTTGATAGCTGCCAGGCTTGTCTGGGCGTTCTTCGCGGATAGCGCGTATCTTTTGGGTGCGCTTCTGGGCTTCTTCGTAGCCTGCGACAGCCGTCTTGCGCCATGTTTCTCGCTCGCTTTCGCCCTTGTCTGAGCCCTTACTTTCTTTCGCCCTTGGGGCAAATCGCTCTAGACTCGTTTGGATCTGCCCGACGGGCTCTTGCACCTTTTGGAGATGTTCTTGCAGAACCTTCACTTGCTTTTGCAGTAAGGCCGTCTGTGGCTCTAAACGATGCTGGAAGCGCTGCAAGGATCCCTGTAGGCGCATAACTTGAGCAGGCAAGGCCTTCAGTGCCTGGTAAGCTTCGATCGCCTGTCTTACTTGTTCTTGCAAATTCTCTAATGGCATATGCGACTTCCTCCATCTATAAGCATGTAGCATCAGCTGCATCTTATTCTAGCGCAGTTCCTTGCTAGGAGGCTTAACCTAAAAACTTAGCCTTCTAGACAAAACGAGTAGCCTCAAATGGCATCCTCTTTTGCCAAGAACTTGCTAGCCCCAGGTCGCTGTCCTTTTGCCGAGCCTCGTCCGTGACGCAAGCCAAGGGGTCTGAATTGGGCATCCAAGCCCCAAGATCGCCAGCGTCTGTGCTTCGCTCTTGTTCAGAGTTCAAAGACAGCAGGTTCACCTGGCTCGATCATGGCCAATAGCATGGTTCCGCGTTGCGCAGGATCCCCAGCCAAGCGCGCCTCAAGCTGACTCGGCAAACGCTCTCCCCCATTCAGATGCATGGGCACAAGAAAGCGCGGGTGCATCTGCTGCAAAAAAAGCAAACAGCCATCATAGGCCATATCGCCCAAGCGAGCGTCCAGGGGCACAAAGGCCAGGGTTGGTTCTGCTTCAGCCTTACCAGGCAGGCTGGCCTTGATTTGAGACAGGATCTGCGTATAGGCATAACGTACGGCTTCGCTATTCTCATCCTGCCAATCCCAGCAGTTAAGATCGCCTGCATGATAGATGCTGAGCTCACCGCACTGCAGCAAAAATGCGACACCCTCATCGGTAGATGGGAAGGTCATTAACTGTGCTGTTTCGTCACCCAAGCCCGTTAACTCATAGCACTTCTGGGGCTGTATATAAATAATTTGGCGATTGGGCGTTAAGGTTACTCGACTAGCTCTCACACGCTCTTCGCAGCTGCTGTCGAGGTAGTAATAAACAGGGCCACCATGGGGGTAGGTCAGAATTTCATCATTCCAGTGATCATAGTGGCTATGCGAAGTGAAAAAGAATAAGGGCCGCTGATCTTCAAACGATCCCTGCATCACAGCAGCGGGATCACTGTACCAGTCAAAAACCAAGATAAATTGCTCTGTATCCACTCGGAAGCCCGAATGATCCAGGTAGCGAATCTGCACCTGCATGCCTATTTCCTCCATTTCAGTTAGTTTATCGTAACTTATTCAAAGCGTCTCGAGCATCACCTAAGCTACAAGGCAGGCTTATCTTTTGAGATATTGGGCAAAATGCCGACTGTAGCTCGTCTTTTGGCCATCGAACCAGACGGCTGCATAAGCCTCACCCAGATCTTCAAGCAAGCGCTCGCCTTCGGCCTGGCTCAGTGTAAAAAGCGCTGTGCTATAGGCATCGGCCACCGCACTGTCAGGACCTACCACGGTCACCGCATCATGGATCTGAGCTGGATAGCCTGTTTTAGCGTCCAAAATGTGGTTATAGCGCCGCCCATTCACTTCAAAATAGCGCTCATAGTTACCGCTGGTTACAGCGGCCACATCATGTAGGGCTAAGGAAAGCCTTGTGGCCTGGCTATCTTGTGACAGAGGTTCTCGAAGGCCAACCAGCCAGGGCTCAGCTTCTCCGTCTCGAAAGCCTCGGCAAACAATATTGCCACCTGCGCTCAGCAAAAAATGCTTCAGGCCAGCAGCTTGGAGTTCTTTTGCAGCCTGTTCAGCTGCCCAGCCTTTGGCAATGCTGCCCAAATCAAGTTTGAGATCGGCCTTGCCATAGCGAACCGTCTTCTGATCAGGGTCTAATATGAGCTCGTTGAGATCAGCTGTCTGCAAGATCTGTTTTACCTCCTCGGCAGAAGGCAAAGCGGCCTCCCCCCTCTCAGCCGCCTGCTCGCCAGCTTCTTGCCAACGATCCTGCAAACGCCCTAATCCTATGTTTAAGGCTCCCTTCGTTTGCTCATGCCACTTTTTGCCCTGCCATAAGCGCTCAAAAAGTTCGTCGGGAACTTTGAGGGCCACTTCGGGGTGGCGTTCATTGAGGCGGTAAAGATTGATCTCATCTTTTTGGGAGCTTTCACGAAAGGCACTAAAAAGCTCATCCCAAGACTTCAAATGGCTTTCTAGCTGCTCCATCCAAGGCTTAATCGTCTGCCCTTCTGGCAAAACAGCAATCAACTCGGTTACCGTATCAAAATAGCCCAACATTTGGCTGTTCTCTCGATGCCACTGGCCTTTGGCTGCATGCTGTATGCCCCCCTCTGCCTTTGAGCCTGGCTGCTGACATGCTGACAAAACAAGCAGCAGACTGGCAAGTAGGCTCAGCAGCAGCTGGCCATTTCGGCTAGATGATCTTTTGCCGCCTGACCTTTGGGTGAAAAAATTTCGCAAAAAAGTTCTGCTTTTTAGCATTTTCTTGACTTCTCTCTTTTGTGTTTTTTATCCCATTCCGTTGTCTCCATAACGCCAAGCCTCCCTCCGTCTCGTTGCTTGTCCACGTGCTGAAGCAAGGGGATAGCGGCGCGGAGCAAGGTCACGGTGAGCAAGCCCGTCAAGACAGCAAAGACAATTAAGATCGGCACAAACCAAACAACCGCAATCGAAGGGTAGTACAGCTGCAAAAAGAGGTACTGTCCAGCATTGTGAGCTAGAGCGCCACCCACGCTCAGCAAGAGATAAGAACTTTGGCAGCGTTTGAGCAAAAGCATGACCCCGACAGAGAGCAAGCCGCCCACCAAAGAAAGTAAGCCAGCTAGCAGACCTCGACTTAACAAAGCAAAGGCAGCTTTGAGGATGGCTAAAAGAAGGGCTGACGGGCCTCCCAAGAAAAACAGACCGTACATCACCGCCATGTTAGCTAAGCCAATATGCAAGGGTACAGGCGCTGGCAAGGGCGGTAAGATGCCTTCTAGCCACTGTAGGCAAATGGCCAAGGCCAGCAAAAGTGCCAGCAGAACCAGCTGCCGCGTCGTCAAAGTGCGCCTTTTGCACCCTTTAGCGGACAATATCCACCTCCGGCAAAGTAGCCTCCGCCTTTTCAGCTACCACAGTCAGGAGCATTTCATTCGGCAAGCAGGCCGCGAACTGACCTGGTCGTCTGACTTTCCCCATGTGTATACACAGTTTGTCTGGACAATCGGATTCGACGAAGGCCAGCGAGCCGTCTTCGTAGCGATGAAAACGCACGCCTGGGTGTGCGTCATACACAAAGTCTCTAGCCTGTCCTGGTACCATCGGGATCCGATCCAACTCCTGGTTTTTGAGTTGGATAACCGCATAGAGCCGACCTGAGCTTTGGGCTTCATGCTGCCGCAAAAAGAGAGCCCAGATCGAGGCCAGGAGCAGTAGAATAAGGATAATAATGAGGTCTCGCCGCTGCCAGAATCTGGCCTTGGCCTCTCCAGACGCATTCTTTCTTTGCATGACGAATATTTTAAGCGATTCTGCTTCATCTGTTTGTCCCAAGCGTATAAGCTTAGCCTAACGAGGAGGTTTCGATGTCTAAAACAATGCCTAGGCCAACAACATGCGCCCCAACAGGCGAAAACCTGGGGCATCTCCCTCAGCATAAGGAGCGTTGTGAACTGTCTGAGGATAAAGTCAGTCTTTATAGCGAGCAACTCTTGGCGCTGCTGCAAGAGCTGCTAGAAAAAGCAGGTCAGCTGCGGCATCGTCGTCCCTTGCTCGTCGTGGGTTGTTCGACTTCTGAGATCGTAGGTGGACAAATTGGCCAACTGTCTTGCTTTAACTTAGGTCAAGAGCTCGCTCAGTGCTTAGTTACTTTTGCAAAAGAGCATGAAGTGGATATCGCGGTGCAATGCTGCGAACATCTTAACCGCGCCCTTGTCCTGCCAGCCGATGTGGCCTCGGCTCGTCAATATACCGAAGTCACGGCCGTGCCCTGGCAACATGCTGGCGGTTCTTTGGCCACGGCCTATTTTGAGCTGCTACCCGATCCTGTTTTGGTTGAAAGCGTCGAGGCTGATCTCGGCTTAGACCTTGGCCAAACCCTCATCGGCATGCACCTCAAGCGCGTAGCCGTGCCCCTGCGCTTGCAGGATGACAAACTCGGGGAGGCCATCATCACGGCAGCAAAGACAAGACCGCCTCTTGTTGGTGGTGCGAGAGCGCGCTACGAGCGCTAACCCACGAAGGCGGCTTTCTCCCTGGCAAGGGCTGACCCTAGAAGCCGCCACACGAGAAGTCATCAACATTTCAACTAAAAAGTCTCGCCATTGGATGGGCGAGACTTTTTGCATAAAGATGCAAGCAGCAACTGGTTTAAGCCTGCTTTGGCCATAGTTCTTCAGGATAGTGTCCTCTGGCTGTTAAATCGGCAATAGCCTGCTGAACAGAAGCTAGGTCTTCTGGATAGGTGATGCCATACCATTTTTCCTCAGACGGCAAGACCTGAACCACCGCCTTTTGATCCTGGATCAGTCGGCCCACAACGGCGGGCAAGTAGCACTCGGCCTTGAGCGGATTCTCTCCCAACTCATGTTCAAGGAAAGACTTGAAATGGGCTTCCAACTCAGGGATAAAAGCTTCGGGAAAGCCCCACAGATTCATTGAGGCAATCGAATCTGAGGACAAGGGCTGCCAAGTCTTGCCTTCGTCTTCGGTATAGGCCGTGTCGCCTTGGGCATTGGAGGCGATCCGCGTCCGCTCTACGATATGAGAGAGCTGTCCGTTTTCGTTGACATCGCAAATACCACGAGAAACCGTACCGTGCTCAGTAACCGTATTGCCTAAACGATAGCCCACCATAGCTAGGCGCAAACGCCCTTGCCCATCCCTATCTTCGCCTTGCAGGAAGCTGTAAAGCTGCTGAAAGCCTGTCGCCCCATAATAGTCATCGGCATTGATGGCGGCAAAGGGGCCTTCGATGACCTTTCGGGCTGCCAAAACGGCCTGAGCCGTGCCCCATGGTTTTTCGCGACCCTCTGGGCGCTTAAAACCAGATGGGAGGTCGTCCAAATCCTGGAAGACATATTTGACGGGCAGATGGGCGGCCACTCGATCTCCGATGCGCTCCTTAAAGAGGTCAGCAAAGTCTTGGCGGATCACAAAAACAACTTCTTCGAAACCGGCCTTCCAGGCATCATAGATGGCGTAATCCAAAATAGCCTGCTGGTGTTGGCCTACAGCAGCGATTTGCTTGAGACCGCCATAGCGGCTCCCCATGCCAGCGGCCATAATGACGAGGCTTACCTTTTTCATATTGCTTTACTCCTTACTTTCAGATGGGATGACTGGATCGCTGAGTGCAGGTCTTGAGGTGGACATGTGGATTCTTTCGTTGCGGCGGTCAGACTCAAAGCAAGCTTCCATCACGCGCATGACATATAGGGCTTCTTCGGGATAGACGGCTGGTTTGGCGCGCCCCTCAAGCACAGCTGCGAAATTGTGATAAAAAGCTATCCAATCTTCTCTTTCTACGGGCACATCGAGTCGTTCTTCACTAAATCTAGTGCGCGGAGCCATGGTCTTTGTGGGGCCCGCCGCCGTGTATAGAATCTCTTCCTCCCAATCCGTATGTCGATCTTGGGCGCGAACAATTTGGCCATTGACTTCCCAATCTTGGATAATCAGGGTGCCCACATCTCCGCGGATATGCCAGCGCGGCTCGCCCACAAAGCAACAGGTGTCAACTTCAATAACGGCTAGCAGACCAGAGGCAAAAAGCAATTCCGCATGAAAGCCATCGTCAACCTGTGGGTAATGGGTATGGTGCATGCGGCAATTTACGGTCAGCAGATCCTCATCTACCATCATCAGGATCTGGTCAATCAAGTGAACGCCCCAGTCAAGCATCATACCGCCGCCAGCCTCAGGGGCAATGCGCCAGCCATCTGGAATACCACGCGAGCCATGAACGTGGGACTTGATCAGATAAGGGCGCCCGATCAGCTGCTCGCGGATAACGCCTTTGACGCTGAGGTAATCTGGATCCCAGCGGCGGTTTTGGTGGATGGAGAAGCACTTGCCCGTCTCGCGCTGAACAGCCATGACAGCTTCTAATTCTTGGCTGTTCATCGTAACGGGTTTTTCGCAGATGACGTGCTTGCCATGCCGCATAGCTCGGATCGCATAATCCGCATGGAAATTGTTTGGGCAGGCTATAACGATCAATTCAATCTCGGGATCTGACAGAACTTCTTCGGCCGACTCATAGGCTCTAAGTCCGCGTTCTGCTGCGACCTCCCGCCTTTTCGGGTCGATGTCATAGGCACCGACAATCTCAAATTCAGGAGCCCTTTCGGCCACGTTTTTGTGGTGCCAACCAGCCATCCCGCCATAGCCAATAAAAGCCATCCGATGTTTTTGTTGCATGGGGAGCCTTTCTTTCGCCTGTCTGATTCAAAGAACAGGCCTTCTTTCTTGCGTTTATTTTAGCGAAAACTTCGCCGTTTGTTTTAGACCAAAAAAGAATGGCGCATTCAAAATTACCTTAAAAGCGAAGGTCTAAGTTATAGAAAAAGGAGGCAGCTTCTGTTGGAAGCTGCCGCAGTTCCGAGTCTTTTTGTAGGTATGCGTTGACTTCGTCATAGAACGGCAAGAAAGAGCGAACATTATCGACACAAGCTCTTTTTTTGAACTTGTGATCTAATCCCAGTGCTTCGGCTAGCGCGTTGGCGTAACTGTATTTATAGATGTAGTACTGATCTGGATAACGGAGCCACTAATAAGTCGTGATCGCATTTTCATCCTGGTAGTGACTCATCGCCTGGCTCCCCTTGAGAAGCTCATCAGCCTGTCTTTTGAAATTCTCTATGCGCTCATAGACATCGCGGTTCTCATCATAGAGAGCTATGAACATAGCTCTCACTTTTTCCGGCTCTAAAACCACTACAAGAACGCTACAAACGCAACACTTGAACGCATTTGCTTTTGAAAAAACGCATTTTGGGCTAAGGGAGCTTAAGTGTTGACCAGCAGGCTAAAATCTCGGTGTTTACTGGGTTTTAGGAGATTGGGGAGGTATGGATTTAGGGATAGTTGGTGCGTAATGCGTTTAGTAGGTGGGGCTGTGCGTTCGGGTGCGTTTAGTGTGCTTAGGATGAAGAAAGTGGCTGTACTCGTGTGATATGAGCCACCCGCTCGATCTAAAGTTGAGTGGGCGGATGGTAATCCACTGTCCTGTTTTGTTTTGCTGATAAGTATTCGATTGACTCGGACATTTTTCTCCATCAAACACTACACCTTACTATCACCTCTCGAAATTATATTTCCTTAAACTCTTGATTATTTTCCCTATTCTGATATCATTCAATTAACAGAACCTCTCCACGCTTAATGTAGATTTTCTACATGCGGACCACGGAGAGGG
>JAEZYR010000105.1 GCA_023442635.1 Bacillota bacterium
GCCAACAGGCCCTCATTAGGGCCTGTTTTTCTATGCTTTTTTCATGAACATTCGTCTAGCTCAGCCTCAGGCCTCATGAGCTCTCAACTGGAAAAAGTTCCCCTGACTGAATTTCACCTTCCGCATTCGTCTTGACAACGGCCAAGCAAAGCTGCCCCTCTTCGCCTGCTCCCAGTAAGCGTTCGAGTATTTTCCAATAAAGTCGTTGTCTCTCTTTTGGCATGAGCTGCAAAAGATCAGTATCTAACAAGGCTTGATGGCGCGTCTTGACTTCCACGATGACGTACTGATTCTGTTTTTTCGCCAAAATATCCACTTCTGCTAAGCCAAAAAAACGCTTTCGTCTAGCGAGGATAACCCAACCCTGCTCCTCCATCTTTTCGGCAACCCAAGCTTCGCCACGCAACCCAACACGCTGATCTCGCTGCTTGGCATACCAGTTACGCAAATAAGTTGGTCGATGCCATCTGGTGGGGCCGAAAGCTTCCAATGCGGCATAGTGCTGAGCACTAGCGTAGCCCTTGTGTTTTTCGAAGCCGTAATCGGGATATTGCGAGGCGATCTGCAACATCAGATGGTCACGATGGTCCTTAGCTAAGATGGAGGCCGCCGCAATGCTTTCGGACAAAGCGTCTCCCTTGACTAGATCTTCTACTGGAGTCGATAGCTCTGGCAGCGGCATCGCATCACTTAAAATATAGTCTGGTCTGGGATCTAAGCGCGCAATGGCCTGCATCATAGCCTCTTGGGTGGCCCTATAAATGTTAAGTTTTTCGATGGCTTCGACACCATAGGTCACGATAGCGAAGGACCTAGCCCACTGCTTGACCTGAGGATATAAAATCTCTCGCCGACGAGCTGTGAGTTGCTTCGAATCCTTAATGCCCTGAATAGGATGTTCAGCTGGCAAAACGCAGGCAGCGACAACCAGAGGGCCTGCCAGGGGACCTCGTCCAGCCTCATCTAAACCTGCAATCGCAGAAAAGCCCCGCTGCCTAGCCCGCTCTTCGTAATCATTCATCGCTCGATATTCAGCCATCATGGATTTTCAGATGAAAACGGCTCAGAGTTGATCAGTTCTATCTCTTTTTCCCACTCTTCTGGATCTTCGTAAGTAAATCGACCTACCTTACCATCACGGAGTTCTTGTAAAAAGAGCCTGGACCAGCGATCTAGATCAATGCGCCCTCCCGATTGCAAACACCCTCTATGACGAGCCGCTTCTTCGTAAAGGGCATAAAGATCTTCGCCAAAATAGTAAATGTCATCTTCGTCTAGGCGAAAGCGCTCGAGTAATTCTTCGGGATAGCGTTGCAAGAAGTGTTTGAAAGCTCGATAAGCCAAACTCTCTCTCTCTAGAATTTCATCTCGAATAGCGCCACTAGCAGCCAATACCAACTGCCGCCGAGGCGTTCCCAGTTTCGGCCAAAGCAAGCCTGGCATGTCCATGAGCAAAAGATTCTCTCCGCCTTTTATCCAAGTGGCTGAACGTGTAACACCAGGTCTGTTTTCTATCTTAGCAGCCTTGCGCTGGGCTAAAGCGTTAATCAGACTCGATTTTCCTGTATTAGGTATGCCCAAGACCATGGCTCGAACTTGATAGGCCTGTTTGCCCTTTGACCTAGCCTTTTCCTGGAAAGCTTGCGTGATACGCTGAATTTCTTGATGCAGTTCCTGAATGCCTTGAGATTTGGGTGTGATCAATCGAATGGGCTGAATGCCTTGGCGTCTATACCAATCGCACCAGCGATCCGTCATTTGGGGATCTGCCAAATCTGCCTTTGTCATAAGAAGAAGGCGCGGTTTTCCCGCAATCAAACGATCAATCTCTGGATTGCGTGAAGATTGTGGCAAACGCGCATCACATGTTTCTAGCACGAGGTCGACCTGACTCAAGCGTTCCGCACATTCGCGTAAACCTTTGGCCATATGGCCTGGAAACCAGTTGATTTGCTGTTGATTATCCATGTCATACTCCCTGCCATCACGCTCTGTTGAGGATACAATCATCCCCTCTCATTAGAATAGATAATTCTTGATTTTAAGCAAGTAAAAAGGAGAGGTTTTGCCTCTCCTTTTCTGCTACGTAGTAGATATGAGTCGTGTGAAATCTTACTTGCGAACCACAAGACGCTCACGCACGCGAGCACGCTTACCCACGCGATCACGCAGATAGTAGAGCTTAGCACGACGGACACGTCCCTTACGGACAACTTCGATGCGCTCAAGCTTTGGCGAATGAATAGGAACCAAGCGCTCGATGCCAACACCATAAGACGTACGACGTACGGTGATGGTCTCGCTCAATCCTTGACCCTTGCGAGCGATGACAGTACCTTCGAAAACCTGAATACGCTCACGGTTACCTTCTGTAATTCTGAGATGCAACTTCACAAGATCACCGATCTCAACATTGGGATAGCTCTCTCGCATCTGCGTCTGTTCTACAGCTTTAATAAGATCCATATTGCGTTTCTTCCTCCTCTTCCTTGCAGATGTTCATGCACGCAACTGAGCAGCGGACCATCCGAATAACTTCGACACTATATCATAAGCGCCTGATTTTAGCTAGCTATTTTTTGCTAAAAAAGGTAATAACTGATCAAGATGCTCTAGCCAAATATCTGGTCCTAAAGCTTGCAGATCTCTATGCGGCATGCGCGTCCAAGCTACGACTGCCGAGAGTGCCCCAAAGGCCTGTGCCGCCAAGATATCATAAGTCGCATCACCCACGTATAAAAGCTCTTCAGGTGTCAGCGTTGGCTCTCCTTGCGCCTGGCAGACCTGATTCCAGCTCGCCAAGGCTTCTTCAAGGGGGCCTGGGTCTGGTTTGTGCTTTTGGCTATCCTCACTCCCTCGACAGAATACAAAATAGGGTTCAATACCAAAAGTTGCCAAGCTCAGTTCCATTGCAAGTCGCCGCTTAGAGGTTAATACAGCACAAGGTATGCCCAGGTTCTTGAGACCTTCTAGCAAGTGGTAAGCGCCTATAAACATAGCCAATGACGCTTGTGTATGGGTCTCGTTGTAGTTTCGATAAACGCTTAGAGCCTGCTCTAACTGATCTTCAGGTACACAGGTTTTAAGATAAGTCTCCAGGGGTAAGCCAATCGATGCCAGCAAAGCCTCATCCTCAGGGCAAGGTAGCTTTAAACTCTCAAAGCAGTGGTGAAAAGAATCGATGATATGCGGAATGGAGTCAACCAAAGTTCCATCCAAGTCAAAAACCACCAGGCGGATCGCTTTTAGCGATCGGTCATCGCTCATCTTTTCTGAGAGATGGTAAGGCGAATGGACATATGGAGTTAGAGCTCTGAGCGAATCCATCTCCTGGCCTGTCTCTGTAGCGTGAGCCATAATGGCTTCTTTGTCTTCTGAACTCAGCTGCAGTTGCGCAAAAAGATCAGGACGCCTCCAGAATGTTTGCAACCAGCCATCTATTTTCCGCCATTTCTCAACTTCAGCATGATGCCCCGATCGCAGAATCGACGGCACCTCCCGATTTCGCCATACAGGTGGCTTCGTGAAATTGCGAGCTTCAAGTGTCCCATGATAGTGCGACTCTTCTTGCCAAGCTTCACTGTTTTTAAGCACGCCCTCTTGCTGACGAGCCAAAGCGTCGATTAAGACAGCTGCTGGGAGCTCACCCCCAGTTAAGACATAATCACCAATGGAGATTTGCTCTGCCTCTATTTCGTCCAAAACGCGCTCATCTATCCCTTCATAATGACCGCAGAGGAGGATAAGGGCTTCTTCAGCAGCAAGCTCATTAACAAGCCCCTGGTCTAAGCGTCTCCCCCGCGGAGACAAATAAAGGGTGCGGGCTCGCTGTCCCAATGTATAGCGCGCCTTCTGCCATGCCTCCCAAATGGGCTGGCACTGCATGAGTAGGCCAGTGCCACCACCATATAAACTATCGTCGACTTTGCCATAGCGATTGTGAGCAAAGTCTCGAATCTGAAAGGGATAAAGCAAAACTTGCTCCTGCTCTAAAGCACGCCCTAAAATGGAGTGTTGAGCCGCTTGTAAGACAAGCTCTGGAAAAAGGCTGAGCAACGCGATTTTAAGCATAAGACCCGATCTTCTTATCGATAAATTTCCCACAAACCCGTGGGCATTTGTACCTCTATGCGTCCTTTTTTGAGGTCAACAAACTGGATAACCTCTGGCAGGATGGGCAAGAGCAGATCTTTTTCACCTGTTTTTCGAATGGTCCAGATATCAGAGCTGGCCGCGTGCTGAATCATCTCAAGGCGCCCTACCAAACCTTCTTGCTGTGTCCAAACTTCTAAGCCCATCAGGTCGACATCATACCAGCGTCCTTCTGGTAAGGGTGGCAGTTCTTCACGTTCTGCCACTAAGTAAAGACCGCGAAAAGCCGCTGCTTGTTCGCGATTGTCGATGCCATC
>JAEZYR010000111.1 GCA_023442635.1 Bacillota bacterium
GTGTGCATTCTTAGACCATCCTGATGATCGATAACCATAAACATCCTCCTAAAATAAATGAGGAGGGTGACAAATTCGCCTGGCAATTTGCCATGACATTTTCGCTTGGCAATTACAGGCCTTAGTCAAAGACTTGACAAAAAATGAAATATAGCCTATCCTCTCTCTCGTCTTTATGCGGCGTGAATCTGGCTCTATGGTCAAGCGGTCAAGACGCCGCCCTCTCAAGGCGGAATCCCGAGTTCGATTCTCGGTAGGGTCACCAATAGAATAGGCAAAAGGGAGAAAGTTTCTCAGAAACCTTTCTCCCTTTGCTTTTATCTAGATCTGCTCTACCAACTCTAGCCCTTATCCCTCTTTTACGCATGCCTTGCGATAGGCAAATAGAGCTTAAGCAATGGGCTCAGCATAGCCTAATACGCAGGTCCTTAACAGGGTCAAGGTCGAAAAGATGCATTCTGATGCAAAGCTTAAGCGCTAAAGACGAAGCATGGATTGCGGCAGCTCAGCGGTCATCCGACAGAATTACGACGAGCGATCCGAAAACCATACGGTTGGCGCTGCTGTCCGTTGCAAAAACGGAAAAATCTATAAGGGCGTAAATATATATGCCATGCATGGAGCCTGTGCCGAGCAAATTGCCCTTGGAACTGCCATAACTCATGGCGAAAGAGACTTTTAGACCATCGTAGCCGTAGGAGGGATTGAAGGCCAGGAGATTATCCCTCCTTGTGGTAATTGCCACCAAATCCTGCATGACTATATGCCAGATTGCCAGGTGATACTCTCTGTTGCAGGTCAAGTTGGGAAGGTCAAAGCCGAAGAACGCCTCCCCTTTGCCTACACTTTTAACAGTTGAGCTTTGAGTCCAATCTAGAGCGCTCTGTGATCAGACCAGGTCGACAGGCCTGCTTCTGCCCATACATAGCGCCTTTGCCAAGGCAAAAACACAGCCGCCCGACAATCAGCTGGCACCTGGAGGATGACCTGATACTGTTCTTCTTCCTCAGTCTTCTGGTATTCCCAATGGCAGCGCAAACGACCATAAGGCGTCTCTCGATCATAATCTGACCAAGTGATGCCCAGTCCGAGCTCAGGATGTACACAAAAGAGCCGCCAGCCTTCTCCTTCAGGGCTAAGCACAGGCTGCAGGCCTGCTATTCTGCGCTCCACAAAGGATGCGAAGAAGCTGTTTGCCCGGCTGTCTAAGATGGAAAGCATCAGGCCTTGTAAGATTTCCTCACTACCCAAACCGTAAGCTTGGGCTGCAGACTTTTGCTGCTCTAGAGGCGTTAGAGCAGCATCGTTATCGCCCAAGCCGCTCTGCCCCTCGGCAAAATGAGCGCCTTGTAGCCTGTCGAGTCCCTGTCCCAAAAAATCGAGCAAATCCAAGAGGTCCCAATCTGACCATGAGACCCAGAATGCAGCCTCTTGCTGCTTCTGAATCTGGCGATTCTCAGCCCCTCCTCTAGCCTTAGACCAGGCTTGCCAAAGCCTGCCAATGGCCTCCATGAAGCGCCGCTGAGAGCGTTTATCATGACCTAAATCCGTCGACTTATGCCCAGTGGCACACAGCGAAGTCAAATAGATCAAGAGATCAGGTCCTGTCGCCCCTTCGTAGTCCGCCCAAGAGACTGGGGCAGAAGGTGCTTTCCTGCCCTCTAAGGCTGCAATCTTGTTCTGGATTCGCCAAAAACGAGCACGGCTTCGATCAGGTAAAGTGCCAATTGCCTCGAGTTCTTCTCCCACTTCCAGTCCTAGTCGAAGGTCTTCAACAGCCCCCTCCCCTAATTCGAGCAAGCCTAGGCTGAGCAAGAAATGCGCCCATATGTATGGATAAGTTCTCATAACAAGCTCGCTTGTATCCCAGCTAGCCACGGTCAGCAAACGCTGCCAGCAGGCCAAATAGTAGGGCATAGCGTCCAGCAGTGAACAGGCACTTTGAGCAAGGAGGGCATTTTCTTCCAAACACGTAGCCATCCTGTCCCCTTCAGCTGGCCCAAACAGGGTCTCTAAGTATGGCCGCTCTCCCTTCGGCAGCGCATCTCGGTGCGGCCAGTCCACCAAACAACGCATCGTCTGGCGATAGGCTTGAGCTCTGAGCTGTGTAAGGCCTGGATCGCTACAGTGAAAGCTCGAAATAGCCCTCAAGTCGCGGTGCAGAACCCTCGCTCGCAGATTTTTGCAAAGAAGACTCAGGCACGCTTTTGAAATGGGCTTGAGGATGCGCAAATAACGAAATCGGCCTAGCTGAGCTGGCAGCAGCCCTTGACTTTGCTCATCCAATATAAAGGCTTGGCCAATCTGTCCTTCTTCATCTTCGGGGTAAAGTTCAACGCGCTCTGGGAGCGAACAGCCAGGCTCGGCCTCGTAAACCAAAGTTGCGTGTAAGAGCAAGCGAAAATCCAGGCGACAAAAGGCTCCTGGGCAAGCTGTCACGGCTAGAACCGGCAGCGCTTCTTGGCCGCCAATCGCTGGCAAAGGCCGAAGGCATAGCCGCTGGTCTTCAGGCGTTTCATGCGGCACGATCTGGGCTGCAGAATGGAGCGGAGGACAAAGCCGTCCTTCTGCTGCCTTGGCAGCCTGTCTGGCTTCATGCCAACTCTGCTCAAGCGGATAAGCCCAGCTACTAACCCTATCTTTCAGCTCCATAAAGGTCTCTTGGCCCTGATGGTCGATAAAATGCAAGGCAGCTCGCAAGCGCGTGAGATCTAGCTCGCCTTCTCCGCAAAGGAAGGCTAAGTACCAGGCTTCATCGGCCGCCTCTAGGACACAAGAAGCCGCCTCCCCAGTCAGATCGATGATTTCTGTCTGTGGCAGGCCAGCTAGCCCTTGCCCCGCATAAACACCGCGCAGCCAACGTTTTTCGTCGGATTGAGGATTAAACAAAAAAGGCACACAGGCACCTTCGGAGGCGAGATGCAAGTGAATCTGGGCTAGGCCTTCTTCGGCAGTCAAAAAAGCTTCTGCCAAGGGCAGGGGCTCATCCAAGCATAAGATCCTGCGTCCTTTGATCTCCCAGCAGCATGAGCTAGTCCGAAGACACAAAGTCGCAAAGGCTAACGGCGCTGACCAAGGACTGATTCCTGCTGAGCAGTTGACTCGAACCTGAATTTGGTAATAGTGGTCGGCTTGCAGTTGCATACCCGAAGGCCAAGTTTGGCAAAGGCCACCATCAGCTGGCAGCCATGGGCTTTCCATTTGCTTTTCTTCGCGGCCAGCTGCTGACAGCTGTCGGACTCGCAACTGCCATTGGCGCGTGTAGAGTCCTGCTTCGTCACCCTCCAGCCACCAGCTGAGTGAGGGCGTTAATGTTTGCAAATCCAGGGGGTGTTTTTGTCCCTCGATGCGCAAATGGGTCACCTGAAACACAGTTCCGCCTCATTTCTGGCCTAAGCCTTAGATTGCCCTTGTGCAGACTTGATTTTAAAGTATAGTGCTTGCGCCTCAAATAGAGCCAGCTTGCTTCTGGGGAACTAGCTTACGATTCATCTAGTAAGAGCCGCAAGAGCTTCTTGTTAAACTGCTAGACCCAAATTCTTGCTAAACTCTAGAAACGAGATCGAAGAAGGGAGTACGCATCCTCATGTCTGCTTCAACAGATTCCCAGCGCCAAGCTTTTTCGCAAAAAGCGCTCTTAGAGCGGCTAGCTGCATTGCCCTTGCCAATTCAAGCCAAGCAAAATGAGCATTTTCGTGAACTGCTCCAGTGGGGGCGTCGCGGTGCTTATGCTGATGCCTATCTGGCAGAAGGCGTTCGTCTTCTTTCGGCCTTACCCATCCAGCAGGCTGAGCGTTATGTCCAATGTCTCCTGCTGAGCCCCGCTGGTCTCAAGCACTTTGATGATCCTGTTTATGGAGACAGCTTGAAGCGCCTTTTTAGCCTCGATCGTCCTCTTTTTTATCTGAGCGATACGCTATTGAATCGCTTAACCGAAACGGAGCACAGCCAAGGCATTGCCCTACTTCTTGAGCGGCCTGACGAGCATGCATGGCAACATCTACTGGGTGAGCAGCGCTCCCCTCTGCAAAGCCGATTGTTGATTCTCGAAAATGTCCAGGATCCTGGCAATGTAGGCACGCTTCTGCGTCTAGCTCTGGCCTTAGGCTGGGATGGCGTCTTACTTTGTGGTAGCCAGGCCTGCAACCCCTTTCAGGGCAAGGTTCTCCGCGCCAGCATGGGTGCCGTCTGGCAGCTGCCCTGCTATCGCCTCAGCTGCCCAGATGAGGCCTCTTTGCAAAAATTTTACCAACAACTCAAGCAAGTCTCTTGCACCCTTATTGCCACCAGTCCACACGCGCCTATTGATGTCCGCCATGTTCTTGAGCAACCCCCTATCCGCCAGTCTGACAGCTTTGCCCTCCTTCTTGGCAATGAAGCCAAAGGCCTCAGTCAACTCGCCTTAAACATGGCCGATCTCTCTGTCTCGATCCCCATGTGGGGGGCTGTCGAGTCGCTGAATGTCGCGACGGCTGCCACGATAGCCGCCTGGGAACTCAGCCGTTTACAACCTCGCTAGTTAGACTTGGCACCCGCCCTAGTGCGAGCCTGGGGCAGCTGATGACGTGCGGTTGTTTTGTATCGCCGCCTGGCTTATTTCCTATATCGGCACCTGCCTATAGGCATTTCTTTTCTTTAGCTAGAGCGCTACAATGCACAAGCTTAGTCCCATGATCAGATTGCGTGGGAGAACGAGGAGATAATAGGGTCAAATAGCATGTTAGTTATTGTGATTGGTTGTGGTCGGGTAGGTTCTACCCTAGTCAGACAGCTTTTGAACGCAGGCCAAGAAGTCGTTGTGGTGGACGACGATCCTCTCCGTTTAGAGAGCATTCAGGATCTCGATTGCATCCAAGTTGTCGGCCTTCCCATCGATTTAGACGTCCTTCGCAAGGCAGGTATCGAGGCGGCAGACGCCCTTTGTGCCTGCAGCAGTAGCGAAAATGTCAACATCATGGTCGCGGAAATCGCCGTGCAGATCTTTGGTGTCGAGCAAGTCTATTTGCGCAGTTTTAACCCTGCCAACACAGATAGCCTACGCCGTATGGGTTTAGGCGTTATTTCGGGTACAGAACTCATCGTCAATGGTTTTTGCGAAGCTCTCGCCTTACCCAAAATGTCCAACAATCCCAACCCAGCGCCGAAGGAGGATGACCTGTGAAACTGATTATTCTAGGCGGTGATCGCGTCAGCTACAATCTCGTTCGCCTTTTGCGCGAGCAGGCTTTGGAACTCGTGGAACGCGAAATTGTGGTCATCGAGCAAGACACGCGTGTGGCCACAAGGCTGGCCGATGAACTGGGCGTCAGCGTGGTCATTGGCGACGGCTGTTCCCAAGCCGTCCTAGCTGAAGCGGGCTGTGAAGATGCTGACATGGTCGTCGCCCTGATGGGACGTGACGAGAACAATCTGGTAGCCTGTCAATTAGCCAAATTTGTCTTTCAGGTGCCGACGACCCTCGCCAAGCTAAACAACCCCAAAAACCGTGCGGCTTTTGAATTGTATGGTGTGGATCAACTTTATTCAGGCACCGAATTATTGGCCAATGCCATCGACCAAGAAGTCGAGTTTCGTGGCCTCCAGATCATCTATAACCTGCCCGACAACAGTAAAGTCATCATCGCCTTTACCCTCTCTGCCGCCTCTTATGCCGTGGGTCAGAACCTTGCTGAGCTTGAGCTACCTGGCGAGGCCAAACTCGTCTTGGTAACGCGAGCAGATGGAACCGTCGAAATGCCTAGCGGTCATCTGATTCTCAAAGCGGAAGACCGTGTCATGATGATCTGTGACACGAAAGAATTGTCTGAGATCTGGCAGCGCTTGATCCAGCCCAACGCCCTGGACAATCCTCGGAGATAAATATGCCTCGTCAGTCCTCTTCTCATCGTTTTCTCAAGTGGCTCAAAATCACCCCTAGCCGCATCATCGTTTTGAGTTTTGTCGCTCTCATTTTGCTAGGCAGTTTGCTGCTCAGCCTGCCTATATCGAGCCAAAGCGGCCTAGCCACTGATCTAAGAACGAGCCTATTTACAGCGACCTCGGCGATTTGTGTCACAGGTCTCGTCCTCGTCGACACCGCCACACATTGGAGTTTTTTTGGTCAGATTATTCTGATCA
>JAEZYR010000122.1 GCA_023442635.1 Bacillota bacterium
GCATAAGCTTCATCAGCCTTGCGTACAGTCTTCTGGAGGTCAATGATGTAGATACCATTGCGCTCTGTGAAGATGTACTCGCTCATCTTGGGGTTCCAACGGCGGGTTTGGTGGCCAAAGTGCACACCAGCTTCGAGCAACTGCTTCATGCTAATTACGGACATTTTTTCCTCCTGTTAATCCGCCACATGTCCCGACAACCCAAAGTGATCTTCAGGTCACAGCACGCTTGACATGTGTGAGTTTTGTCCATCTTTACAGACAGACTTGTGTAGTATAAAGGAGTATTTCTTCTCGAGCAAGCTCTATTTGGATCTGTTTTGCCTAACGCACGCCAATTTTCAGCCTTCTGATAACAAGTTCGTACGCCCTTCCTACCTAAGCTGGCGCTTGACAGCTTGCTTAGCTGCCTTGTCTAATTGCTTGCGCTTGATATGTTCGCGTTTGTCTGCTTGCTTGCGTCCCTTGGCTAGGCCTAGAGCAACTTTGACCTTACCCTGCTTAAAGTAAAGTCTTAGTGGCACAAGTGTTAAGCCCTCCAGACGGATCTGTCCAAAGAGTTTGAGGATCTCTCGCTTATGCATCAAAAGTCTTCGATCTCTCAAAGGTTCGTGATTGAAACGATTGCCTTGTTCGTATGGCGATATATGCATACCCAAAAGCCAAAGCTCGCCCTTTTTCACCTGGGCGTAAGCATCACTGAGGTTCGCCTCTCCCTGACGAAGGCTTTTGACTTCTGTGCCTTGCAACTCAATACCTGCTTCGTAGGTCTCTAAGATCTCGTAATCATGGCGTGCTTTACGGTTTTCTACAATTACAGAAGAGGCAGAATGTGTCGATTTTTGCGTGGGCATATCTGAACTCCTATTTTACGATCGGGATCTCGAACGGTCTCGAGCCTCGGCATCCACTCGCCACAAGTCAACCCCTCTTAGCGCTGTTTGAGGGTCTTTTTGCCAATTCCAGTAAGCCGCAGCCGCAATCATAGCAGCATTATCTGTACACCAGCGTCTATCGGGCAAATAGCACTCAAGCCCATTTTCTTGGCAAGCCTTCTCTAAGTATTGGCGGAGAGATCCGTTAGCGGCAACACCTCCACTTAAGAGTACACGATCAAAGGCTTTTTCTTTTGCAAGAGCAACCGTGTGCTCGACCAGTGGGAGAATAATAGCCTTTTGATAAGAGGCGCAAAAATCTCGTATCTCCTGTGGCAACCTATCTCCTTCGAGTTGTTCGCGTGAAGTGGCTTCAAAAAGACCAGCCTTTTTGAGTTGCTGCAAGGCATCCGTCTTAAGGCCACTATAAGAAAAATCATAACGCTCACCTCTCACCTTAGGTTGAGCAAAATGAAAACGTTCTGGGTCACCTTTCTGAGCTGCCCGATCAATGGCAGGACCACCAGGATAACCAAAGCCCAGAGCCCTAGCCAATTTATCAAAAGCTTCGCCAGCTGCATCATCGTGGGTTCTGGCCAAGGTGTCGCGCTGCCCATCTGCCTTCCAGGCTTCAATACTGGTATGTCCCCCGGAAACGACAAGACATAAAAATGGCGGTTCTAAGCTAGGGTGGCTCAATAAATTAGCCGCTATATGACCATCGAGATGGCGCACGGGTAAAAGAGGTTTACCAAGTGCATCTGCCAGCGCTTTGGCAAAACTAACCCCAACCAGCAGGGCACCCACAAGCCCAGGAGTCGTGGTCACCGCTACCGCATCAACTTGAGACAAAGGTACTTGGGCTTCTGCTAGAGCAGCTCGACAAACAGGTACGATGGCTTCAACGTGGCGCCTGGAAGCTAATTCTGGCACGACCCCACCAAAGGGCTGATGCAATTGAATTTGGCTATGTAGGACACTCGCCAAAACATGGCGACCATTCTCCACCAGGGCTACAGCGGTCTCATCACAGGAACTTTCGACACCTAAAATCAACATAGAAGCATCTTATCTGCTAGCTTCAAATGGGTCTAGTCTTTTCTGCAAGAATACTTTTTTCTATGTCATAATGCCATAAGTTCCTGTATCTAGAGTCCGATCTCTTCTCAGGTATGGGCTTTGGATAATGGGGTAGTCAAAAGGATTCTCATAGACCCTCATTTACCGAGCTATATTGGAGGTGGATTATGCGCTATACACCCAGTATTCAATATCGACCTCAGCCCAAAAGACGGCGAACTTTCTTTTGGTCTACCTTGAGTATCCTGATCACCTTAGCCCTGTTGCTGACTTTGATGGCAGGATCGACCTTTTTCTCTGCCTACCGCCTCACCCACCGTGCAGTTTTGCCTGCCGAACGCATTTCGGCTCATATCTTGCCCAACTACCAGAATGTGAGCTTTCGAGCCTTTGATGACAGCTTTATTCTGCGCGGCTGGTTCGTCCCGAGCCAAAGTGAGCCTGCCCGAGGCAATCTGATCTTGGTTCATGCTTACGGCCAAAATCGTCTGCCTTTCGGTTCGCAGAGTGCCTCCTTGTTAGAAGAAATCAGCAAGGCAGGCTTCAATATCTTTCTTTATGATCAGCGCAGCAGTGGCGAAAGCAATGGCCCGCAACATGGTTTTGGCTACAGTGAATGGGAAGATCTCCTCGCCGCCATGGAAAGCTGCTACCAACAAAGCGGCAGCTCAAAATTCATTCTGATGGGTATGGGCACTGGCGCCACCAGTATTCTTAAGGCCTATCAAGAAATCCCCTCAGAACAGATAAAAAGAGAGGATCTAAGGAAGGGAACGGAAATCCAAAAGCGCTTTGTCGAATATGACTATCGCCAAGAGGATATCAAAGCTCTGATTCTAGATGCCGTGACCGATCATGGTGATGATCAAATTAAGGCTCAGCTGCGCTTGCAACAATTCCCATTGCGCCTACTTTTGGAGCGCACCCTGCCTACAGCTGTTCGCCTATCAGCTGGCCTGGTCCCTAACGTGAGCAATACCGATCTTTTGAGCCAAATTGAAAGACCTTGCCTGCTCATCAAGCCTCAAAAAACAGCTCCCCTATCGTCTGAAAATTTGGATCGACCAGCCAATGTGCGACAAAATCGTTTTCCAAGTCTGACGAAGATTTTTGAGGCTGATAACCAGCACCTTTTCGATAGCTATTGGGATGATAATCAGCGCTATATCCAAGAAGTTTTGAGCTTTTTAGAGCGTTGGTTCTGAGTCTTTTTTCTCCAAAGCGCCTACACCAGAAGAGCCAAAGCCACCCCCTCGATTAAAATCGTGTGATGTTGTTGTCTCTTGGACTTCTACTAGGTCAACTGGGCAAAGTTTTGAAACGACCAGTTGGGCGATGCGCTCACCCTTGCGAATGAGATAGCGGCCTTGTTGGCCATTCGCCTGCTCGAGGGTATAACAGGCAGTGGGATCTTTGACCATACAGTGACAGCTCTGGTTGGCCATGATGATCTTGAGTTCATCTCGATAGCCATGGTCGATCGTTCCCGGGCTGTTTGGCAAGCGCAGTGGCGTCCTTAGACTCAAACCACTACGGGGTCTAACTTGCACTTCGTAACCCAAAGGAATATCTAAAGCTATCCCTGTCGGTATCGCCTTGGCTTCCCCTGGCTCGAGATAGCAATCTTCAGCAGCCGCTATGTCCAGACCCGCATCTCCCAGGTGGGCACGCTGCGGTATGGAAACATCTTCTCTTAATCGCCGAATGCCTAAACGACAGGCTTTTTCTTCATTCATAACGCCTCCTTGTTATGGCTCATTTGTCCATCAGCATATGGACAGCCGCTTGATAGCAGGAGCTTATATCTGCACGAGAACCTATGCATGTGCAAAATAGATCGAGGGGCTGATTGCTCGGGCAAGCCAGTTCCTGGATATCAGGCCATTGATATCGAATCCAAAGCTGACCATAGCAGGAGCGCTCCGCTTGGGTTTGGAGCAACAATTGCGTATGCCCTTGTTGCAGATATGTCGCCTCTGCTTTTTGACATTTTTGACAATGCTTCTGTCTAAAGCCCAAAGGGCAGTGTTTCATCGACATCACAGATCTCATACCCGCCACGGGGAGAATCATTCGTTGACCTAAAATTTTGGCGCTTTCGAAAAGCTTCACTAAAGTCTGCTGATGCAAAGTTGAAAGCTTATCCTGTTCCACCCCTTCAGCTCGACCACCGAAAAGCTCCAGAGCCGGCATGATGCTTTGTATGCCAAGTTCATGCAAGACTTTCATGCTCTGTACATTGAATACATTGGCGCCAGCCAAGACCCCGTGTTGATAGGCATCTTGTAGCACTGTGGGTATCAGCTGCTGTCCTTGCCAGTAAATGCAGCCTGGGCGATGGTCTAGCTGGATCTTGAGAAGGGCTTCGATCATAGCT
>JAEZYR010000014.1 GCA_023442635.1 Bacillota bacterium
GGTAAATGGTAGAGGATCATTTCGACGGGTATATGAGCTTGGATGGCTTGCCAGGCACTCGCGCCTGCTCGCTCCAACTGATAAGCCGCCCCAAAGCTGATTCTGGGGCCGTGGTTGATAATCTCATACCGCAGTTCAATCGCTTCGAGGGGTAAACGGTAAGCAAGTACAGGCTTGTCAGTAGACTCAAAGCTCACCGACTCGCAGCTTGGCTCCGCCTCCTTCAGTTCACAGCTTGGCGTGGGATGCTCAGGCAAGAGATGGATCTCTATCAAGGCTCTGCTCTCTTCTTTGCATTTGGCTCCACCAACGGTGTGACCTACGGTGTGGCCAACGGTTTGACCTACGGTGTGGCCTTCGGCGCGGACTTCGGCTCCGCCTTCGGCGCGGCCCGTAGCACGGTCTTCGGCTCCGCCTTCGGTGCGGCCCTCGGCGTAGCCGCCGTCAGCTCGCAGCTTGGCCTGGCTTCCTTTCGCCTCTGTCTCTTCTAGCTCGAATGGCTCGCTATAGGCGACCGCAGCGATCCTCTCGCCCTCAAAACAAGCCTGGCCTATGCGATAGGTGCCTGGCTCTAAACCAACCCACATACGCAAGTCAAAGCTACGCACAGCTCTCTCCCCTGGTGCAAGCTCGTCTATATCTTCGCCCCAATAGTCGCGCCGAGAAGGTACTTGCTGCCAATCCGCCCCCTTTTTTCTCTGCAACTCATAAAAAGGGCTCGGCCTAAGCCGCTTGTCCTCCGTGTTATGTAACGCAAATTGAAACTTCTGCTGACGATTCGCTAGATCTGGCAGGGATAACAAAGTCAGTTCCATACTCGCTCCTTTCTGCCCAACACCTCCATGCTGAGCCTTAGATCGGCAGCTAGAGAAAACACCCCACCTCGCAGTCCTTGGGTTTTAGGCTTTAGATGGCTTGGTTAAATAGGCGGCTGCCTCTGTCATATGGGCCCACTTGAAGGCTTCGAGGTCGCGGATAAGCAGACTGCGACTGCCGATAAATTCGATATCGCCTTTTTCGCGGAGTTCTCCCAGTTTGCGTGTCATCGTCTCGCGCGTCAAACCAGCATATGCCCCCATCTCTTCGCGGTTCAGGGATAGGTCAATGCGGATCCCTTCAGGCGTACGATGACCAAAGTCCTTAGCCAAAGAATAAAGGAGGGAGGCGACTTTCATCGCGGCGTCATTGGTGGCCAAACGCTGGATCAAATCTTCGGCCCAGCGTATCCTCTCAAAGCTCTTGTTGAGCAGCCGCCTAAGAACTTGGACATTGTTGAGCATGTGTCGCTCACAGAATTGTCTGGGTATGGCACAAATCACGCTGTCGTCTGCGGCTTGCCCCATATAGGCATAGGGCTTGTCTTCGAGCATATTCAAGCCACCGATAAAGTCCCTAGGCCCATAAATATAAAAGATCTGCTCTCGGCCGTCTGCCGTGTTGTAGTAAATCTTGATGTGCCCTTGGCAAATAAGGTACATCTCATCGGGGTACTGGTCAGTTTGAAAAACAAAGTCGCCCTTGCGGCAGTGCACCATCTGCGCACAAGCCTTCAAATCCTCCCAAGCCGATGGGTCAAAGTCAGCAATGGGCGCTAAGTGACGGATATGTTCACACCAATGAGCGGCCTTGGCTTCTCTCAATGCGTAACGATAACTGTGCTGGCGCTCCGCCATCTCTGCCTCCCCTTATGTTGTCTCAAACGCTAGTAGGCCTGCAGCGAAGCCTACAAACTTGACCTACCCTTGCATCTTATCTGTAGGTCTGTTCAAGATAGCACAGCTCCCTCTTTTGTCCTGGCCGCAAGCGTGACAGTTTCCGAAAACAAGCTGCTTCAGCTCCCTCTCCGTCGTGTCTGCTGGATGCTCGTCCTTCAGGGGGCTGTCGCATGAGGGTGCACCGTCCAAGCACAGCTTCCCTTTTGCAGTTGGCCATTTTTGACAAAGCCTTCGGGGCGGTCCTTTAGGGTCTCGATCAGGCTTTGACGCAAGTCGGCAATGCGCGCCTGACTATCAGGGTCGAGCACAAGATTTTGTGACTCCATCGGGTCTCGATCGAGGCGAAAATATTGCTCGCGCCCAGTCTCAGAAAACCAAATGTATTTATCCTGCCTGGTCACGATAAAGTGGTGCGACAAGCCCCAGCCATAGGTATGCTCTCCATGCAGGATCTGCCGCCCTGGTTGCTCCCTTTCGGCCTGGCATTTCTCGCCTTCCTGAACTTCCTCGCCTTCCTGGCTGAGGAGTGAAAGGCCGTCTACGCTGTCTGGGCAAGGCAAGCCAGCCAAAGCTAAACAAGTTGGCATGATGTCCATTAACTCCACAAGACGCTCATCTCTCCGCCAAGTAGGGCCCAAGTAGCGTTCAGAACCAGATAGGATGAGGGGAATATGGATGCTGCCCTGATAGGGCAGAGATTTTCGCGCTAGGGCGTGATCCGAAAGCATCTCCCCATGGTCGGAGCAAAAAATAATCACCGAGTCATCCAAAATATCCGCCATCTCAAAGCCCTTGAACAGACGGCCTAGCTGGTGGTCGAGATGTGTAATGCAGGCGTAGTAAGCGGCCCTTTCCTCGTGAATAAGTTCTGGGTCTACTGGCCCAGTGTGCGAATTCTGAATACGTCCATATTTCTGCAAGCTCTCGAGGTCATCCCAATCGCCTGTAGCTGGCTTGGCCAAGTCACGCGCCCGATAGAAATCGACATAGGCCTGAGGGGCATCATAGGGCGGATGCGGACGAACAAAGCTCGCCATCAAAAAAAGGGGCTCACTGCGGTCATGGCGGCGCAAGACGTCCAAGCAATGGTCAACCACCCAATTGGTGGGGTGCAAGGCCTCGTCATGAGGCCAGGCGTGTTGTACCCAACTGTTGCTGTCAGCCACGCCATCCAAGACGCCCTCATGGCGGCCGAGCGCTCGCAGCAGATCCTGGGCATAATCGTCATAGCGCTCTTGAGCTTCGCCATACAGGCGGTCGCAGTGCCGCTCGTGGTGCAAAAAGCCATCGTGTAGGCGTACTTCATGAAAGCCCATACGCCGCCTAGGTGGATAGACATGCATCTTGCCAACATTGACGCAATGATAACCGCCAGCCGCTAAGCAGCTAGCCAGAGTGTCGCGATAGCACCACTCCACGCCATCCTGATAGCCTAAGCGCCCAGTGTGATAAGGCGTCCTCCCCGTATGCAGAACAGCTCGAGCTGGCACACAAGTCGGACAAGCGGAGTAGGCATGTGGGAAGTAGACACCTCGTGTGGCAAGTGTGTCCAAAAAAGGCGTTTTGACATCGGGATGCCCCGCAATGCCCAGACAGTCACCACGGAATTGGTCAGCGCAAATCAAGATGATATTGGGTTTCGACATAAGCTGAGCCTTTCCAACCATTACTCTAACAGATCCTAAGCATACGCTCTTCTCGTCTGTTTGGCATCTTCTTCAGCACGGGATAGCTCCCTATGACGTCGCTTCTCCAAAAAAAAAGAACCTCCTTAAGGTTGCCCTCAAGGGTAGGTTCTTCAGATGCTTTGGCTCATTCAGCGTCTGGCGCTAGAAATGACTAAGCACGATGGGCTAGGCTTTATCTTAGCCCTTAGTTTTGGTAACGCTTACGGAGTATCAAGGCTGAAGCACCAGCTAGCGTCAGAAGCGCCACCGTGGCCAAAGGCAGGGCTAGTGCTCCCGTCCTAGGTACAGCTGGTGTCGTAGGCGTCGTGACATTGGGCGTGGTGGGTGCTGTGCTGGGCTCTGTCGGCTCGCTAATTGTTTATTATTCCCACACGGCCTTATTTATTGTTCAGTCCATGCCCTTCACCTTATGTCAGGCAGGGCAATCTGCCTCTGATTTAGCGTCTCCAAAAGCTGCTTGCACTTTTGCAACTCATGCTCTAGAATCTGTCTGTGTGTACTGACACACTATTACACTTTGAAGAAAGGGGATCTCATGGTCAAGTGGAACTTACAGGCTCCCATCTACCTGCAGCTCCTCGAGCATTGCCAAGACGCTATTGTCTCGGGGACATGGCCTAGGGGGAGTCGCATTCCCAGTGTCCGCGACCTAGCTGTTGAGTGGAACGTCAACCCCAATACGGTGCAACGCTGTTTGACCGAACTCGAAAGTATGGGTTTGGCCTACACACGCAGAAATGCTGGGCGCTATGTCGTAGACGACCCTCAACGCATCGAGCAAGAGCGCCAAAAGCGCGCCAAAGATGCCTGCTTGCAATGGGTTCAAAGCATGCGACGACTCGGTTTTGACGCCCCACAAGCCCAAGCTTTTTGCTCAGCATTTTGGGAGGAAAGACCACAAGAAGTCTAAGGAGTTATTTTATGACCGAAAGCATTCTCAAAATTCAACAACTGGATAAGCAATATGGCGCAACCCCTGTCCTCGATCAGCTAAACCTAGATATTCCTGGGGGACACATTGTGGGTCTATTTGGGCCTAACGGCTGCGGCAAATCGACGCTCATGAAAATCATCGCCGGCATGCTCCAGCCTGACCGCGGAGAGATCCTCTTTTGTGGCAAGCCGCTTTCGTGGGCAGACCGCGAAGACATCGCTTTTTTGCCTGACAAGCTCTACCTCAAGGGCTTTGAGACGCCTGAGAAGCTTATCCATTTACACCAAAGCTACTTCAAGAGCTTCGATGTCGAGCGTTGCCGCAGTCTGCTGACCTTTTTCCAGTTCAACACTTCGACGCCCATTGGCAACATGTCTCGCGGCATGCGCGAAAAGCTACAGATCTCCTTCATCATGGCACGCAACGCCAAGTTATATTTGATGGATGAACCCATTTCAGGCATCGACCCAGCTGCGCGCGATATTGTCTTAGATGGCGTCTTGCGTTCTTACAATCCCGAACCCTCCCTCAATTTGACTAGCCACTTGATCCATGACGTAGAGCCCATCATTGACTACGCCATCTATATGGATCACGGCCGTGTCTTGTTGGCTGGCAATCGCGATGATCTTTGCCGCGAAAGAGAAAACAGCCTCGACGGCATCTTCCGCGACCTATACCGTTGGCCTACTTCAGAAATCCCGAATCCTCTAGCTCAAACGGGCTTCGTACAAAAGCGTTAAGGAGATGAAATCTATGTTTGCTAAACATCTACACTTTGCTTGGCGGAGACAATGGCACTACTTGCGCTATGCCTGCATCATCCATGTTCTTGCTGCCATTCTCGGTTTCGTGCTAATGAAATTGCCCTATGCAGCGAGCTTCGCTATTGGTTTGCTGATTTTTGGTCTGAACTTGGCAGCCTTGCCTACGGCGACCTTCGTCATTGCGATTGTCGACTACTACCAGCAGCTGCACGGCGCTAGAGCCTATTTGACCTATACGCTACCAGCTCCTAACCACAGTTTTTATGACGCCTATTTACTCCTAGATAGCCTTATCAGTGCTGCGGCCATCGCCATCGTCATAGCTGAAGGCCTCCTCTGTGCCACCCTTTTTGCTGACATCTGGACCCCCATCAAATTTTTTGCGGCCGCTCAACCATCCTTCTTCTGGTGGTCACTGGTGCTCATAACGCTGTCGTGGATAGGTAACCTCGTCTCTGGCTTCATCATTCTTTTCTTCTCGATCAGCTTGGGAAGCAATAAATTCTGGCAGCGCTTGAGCTTTGGTGGACCCGTCGTCATCTTTATCATCCTATCGATCGTCTTTCAGGTCATCGGCTCCCTCTCTAGCCTGCTATTGCCCTTCAACTATGTTTTCCGACTGGTCACCGATCACGGCGTTTTGACCAATAACAGCCACTTTCAGATTGCGCCCCTGATTACGACCTTATACGAGTCGAACTACGAGTCGAACGTGGTCAGACCTGAGGTTTACATCACCTTCCCAATTCCTATCCTGGGTGTCCTCATCTCTATTGTCTGCAGCATAGTCCTCTTAGTTTGGACGCGCCGACACCTCGACACCCAAATCAACCTGCGCTAAGATAGGGGGAAGATCAACTCCTTTGATAGAGGGGAGGCTCGCTTGATGTGGGTCTCCCTTCCACATTTCTTCCTTTTCTCCGCTCCTCTATCCAAGCCTTCAGGCGCTTAGTCAGCCTACTTGGCTAAAAGACTCAGCCACAGGCCCTTAGGCCTCAGCTCGGATCCGCTATCGCTTGACAGTCTTTCTAATGCGTCTTATGCTTTTAATGCTCTGCTGTTTTGCGGGTGTAGTTCAATGGTAGAACATCAGCTTCCCAAGCTGAATACGGGGGTTCGATTCCCCTCACCCGCTCCACTTAGACACTCAATTGATACACAGTATCGATTTTATAAGCTCCCCACAGCGGGAGCTTTTTTGTTGGGCGAAAACGCTGGTAGATCGCGGGTTTAGCGGTGTTTCTCCAGTGCGGGGGTCGTGTTCTAAGTCTGCTTGCTGATGCTTTGAGAGGCCGTTTGGATGCCTGTTTTGGAGAGTGTCGTGAGGCGGGCGAGAAATTTTGCGCACACCTGCACACAGTCTTTGCCTTGCGTCAAAAAGTTAGGGCTTGCGTCAAAATGTTTAGGCTTGCGTCAAAAGGTTTGTTTGTCGAGCCATTTTATGCTGTAAGGCGGATCTACTGCGAATTCCTAAATCGCCGTTTTGATGAGCTTATGGGCTATTCCCCTATTCAATTGTTTTTTCATGCAAATATCGATATAACACACGTATTCACAAACAACTTAAAATGACAAAAATCGCTAAAAACAACTTGATACATTAGAAATGGTCGTTGATATCCTGGCAACTGAGCAAACCATCCAGAGTGTCATATCGAGCCGGATTGGCTGTTCACCTACGATAAACAAGACGACGTTCTAGTTTTGTCTTTAGCTGCAGCAGAAAGTCACTATACGATAGAGCGGTCTTTTTTGTTATCTTGTCGCAGATCCTTTTTATTTATTTCAACTATTCCACCTCTTCTAGCAACTTACGTGCTTCTTCTTGTTTCTGACGAAATTCTTCTGTACTAACCAATCC
>JAEZYR010000128.1 GCA_023442635.1 Bacillota bacterium
GATCCCACTGCTCGCTCATGCGCTGGACATGATTCACCCACCTAGCTCCAAAAAGATTCATATCTTTCTGGATACCTAGGCCTAAATCGGGATCGGCTATAGCCCATACTGATGGCATTGACTACCTCTTAACTCTTCTCTATGTGCTTTCTGTGCAATGTGCTTTCTGTGCAAGCCATTTTGGCATATGACAAGCCCCCATGCCTAGAGCTTCAAGCCTAGCAAGCTTGGCTTTCTGACCTTCTAGGCGTCCTGCCCCTCATGATCATCGGCAAGCTTCGCCGTCTCGTCCTGGGGATGAAAGTGCCGCCAAATGCTCTCCGCCTGCTTTTGGCCAATACCTGGAACGGCTTGAATTGCCTCTACCGAGGCTTCACTCAGCGCCTTAAGCGAGTGAAAAGCCGCCAAAAGAGCCTTGCGTCGGCCAGGCCCTACGCCAGGTATATCTTCTAGGCTATAGCGCATATGGCGTTTTTTGCCGAGCTGCCTCCCTGCCCGAATCGCGCGCCGATGGGTTTCATCTTGGATTTGGGTCACAAAACGCAGAAGGCGCAAAGCGACTTCTCGCGAAACATGGCCGAGATAGGGGTCATCGAACTCCGCACTTTCTTCGCGTGCAAATGGCTTGCGACTCAAACCCAATTGCTGAGCCAGTTCAACAACATGCCCAGATGGCAGGGCGATGCCGCGGGTACGGTGCCGATCGTCCTTGACCAGCCCCAAAACAGGCACTTCGCCATTCTTCTGTTGGGCTAGAACCTGCAAAGCGCTGTGGACGTGGCCGACGCCTCCATCCACCAGAAGCAAGTCAGGCAGGGGGCCAAAGCGCTCGTCTTCGCCGTGCTGCCAGCGCCTTTCGATGGCCTGTCGCATCGCGCCATAGTCATCAATGCCTTCTTTGCCTTTAATGGTGAATTGGCGATAGCTCTTGCGCTCTGCCTTGCCATGCACAAATACCGTCATCGCGCAGCTGCGATCCTGCTCGCCCATGTTCGTCACGTCATAAGCCTCAATACGCGCTGGCAAGCGCTCCATTCCTGCCAGCTCGGCCAGCAGTTTCAGCGCCTCATCGATCGCTTCTTGGCTGCTACCATTGAGCAAAGTTCTTCGGTGCAAGGTTTCTTTTGCATTTCGCGTCGCCAATTCGGTCATCCGCCGCCTAGGCCCACGCGCTGGAGCGTGAATGCGCACGCGGTGGCCAGCCAACTCACTCAGCAGTTGGGAAAGCTCTTGACGCTCTGTTTCCTCCAGAGAGACGGCTGTCAAAATCAAGGGAGGCAGCTGTTTTTGCTGACTGTAGTACTGGGCGATAAAGGCCGCCAGCACACTGGCCGCGCCTTCCCCTGCGTCAAGCAAAAAATGGGTTGCCGTGCCCACGATTTTGCCGCCCCTGACTTCGAGTTTGAGCAGGCAGCACTCATGGCCATTTTGGGCTAAGCCTAAGCAGTCCGCCTGAAAGCGTTGACCCGAGACGGCCGTCTGGCGCTCGCCTAACTTTTTGAGGGCTTGCCAACGGTCTCGGTAAACAGCGGCTCGCTCAAAGTCTAGATCCTCACTGGCTTTTTGCATGCTCTTTTCTAAGTCTTCTAGCAAGCCGCCCAGTTTGCCATCTAAGAAATCCACAACTTGTTGCATCAGTTCTTGATAAGCTTTGGCATCCAACTCAGGACGACAAGGGGCTATACAGCGCTGCAAGTGGTAGTAAAGGCAGGGGCGTTCTTTGCCGATATCGCGGGGAAAGATGCGCTGGCAGTGCTTGATGGGAAAAATCTCGTGCAGGCTGCGCAGGGCTTGGTTGACGTCGCCATTGCGATAAGGTCCATAGTAGCGAGCGCCTGCTTCTCGCTCCGCTTCGTCCACCCGATAGGCCTTGACGAGCCTGGGGTAGGCTTCTTGGAGCGTGACCTTGATATAGGGATAGTCGTGGTCATCTTTCAGAAGAATGTTGTAAAAAGGCTGGTAACGCTTGATGAGGTTGGACTCTAGCACCAAGGCCTCCAGTTCACTTGCGCAAACAAGGTAACTGAAGTCTCGGATCGCCGCAATCATGGTCAAGACTTTAGTCGTCCCTTGCGGTCTGGGGCCAAAATAGGCGCGCAGACGTTGGCGCAAGCGGATGGCCTTGCCTACATAGATGACCTTGCCCTGCCCATCTTTCATGAGATAAACCCCAGGGCTATCGGGCACCAGGTCAAGACGCGCATCAAAAGCGGGTCGCGTGGCTTGGTCCGCCTTCACTTCGAGTGCTTCGTCTTCTGATTGTGGTGATGTGCTGGGCCGCTTGCTCAAAGTTGTTTTTCCTTCCTCCTAAAACTCGCCTAAAAGCATAACAGGAGAGCCTAAGCCCTCCTGTCATGGATTATCTCTCGTATAAGATCCTGTCGATTAGATCGTAGGTGATTTCAGATAATTGCTGATATCCTCGAGCGCCTCTTCCTCGTCTGGGCCTTCGGTCACAACTTCAATCGTTGCGCCCTGAGAGATATCGAGTGACATCACACCCAACAAGCTCTTCGCATTGGCGCGACGCTCGCCACAGGTCAGCCAGACACTCGACTTGTAGACCGAGGCCTTCTGAATGAGAACCGCCGTGGCTTTCATGGGCAGGGTCTCCATATAGTCAAATACTAACGTGCAGACCTTCATCCTATTCCTCCATCGATTCGAAAAGCTCTGTCAAAGCCTTCTAAAGTCTGTTATCTCAGTATATGAAGCCCTTCTTTCACTGTCAAATTAAACATCCAAGCTCCTACGTTTCTGTGCAATTGCCCAAATACATTTAAGAAATGTCATTGCAGCTCTACTGAGAGAAAAGAGTCGTTCAGACTTGGCTGTCCAAATGCATAGGGCTGTCTGAAACATCCAAGCCCCTTTCTCGCTCTGCCTGAGTCAAATTGAGGTAGGCTGGGCGCAAATAGGCTGGGTCGCACGGCGCTTCTGTTGCTAGTGCCTGACGCCATGCCCCCAAAAGACCCTCTGCTGTGGGCATTTCTTGTTCTCGAATATGAACGGCGACAGGGAGGGCTTCCAAGACGCCCATAAAGTTTTCTTGGCTTGCAAAGGCCGCTGCACCAGGGCCTACCAACACGAGTTCACTGCCCTTTTTGCCCTTCGCCTCTAGGGTCTGGATCAGCGCTTTCGAGCTGCTTTGCCATGCATCAACGCTTTCTGGCAACAGCATCTTGAGCTGCCCTTGTTGAACTTGGTACAGAGCGCCATAAGCTCTTTCGTTACGAGCGTCAATCAGGCTGTAAATCCAGGCTCCTTCGAGTGTTGACCCCCAGTCAGCCAAGACGCTATGTGCCAATGCAGCCAGCGTCGAGAGCGGCCAGACTTCTTTTTCGAGTGCCAAGGCCAGCCCCTGGCTCATCGCCATACCCAAGCGCATGCCAGTAAAAGAGCCAGGTCCTCTTGTGACGGCCAAGTGCTGTATGTCTTGTAGCGACAAGCAGGCTTTCTCCAACAACGCGTGCAGCATTTCTTGTAGGTGTTGGCTCGCCCGACTACCAGCTGGTGCTTGAACGACGTAGTATTTTTCTTCGCTTAGCAAGAGGACCTGGCAGCGAGGAAAGGAGCTGTCCAGTATGAGCAGTTTATCTCGCAGGCCTGGGCAGTCCGCTTCTTGGATCAGCCCTGAAGCTACTGCTTGATCTGCGGGATAGCTTTCTATCTCAGTTCGACTATAGGCCAAACAGGGCTGCCTTTCGCCAGCTCTTCTTGTGGCGCTTGGCACACCTAGCGTCTGGCCTTCTTTCGGCTCTTGCCCCCGTGCTGTTGGAGCGATTCTTTTGCCTTCTGCTTCTGGGGTTGATAACTCGCTTCTTCCTACCTCGTCTCCCCCTGCGTTGTCTGGGGCTTGCCGCTTCGCCCCAGTCGCCCTAGTCGCCCAAAAGGCCGTCACATCGACACAATCTGTGTCTTGCTTGCTCTGAAGGGAAAGTGCGATATCTTCGGGCAGCTGCAAGCTCAAGAGCCGACTCTGGGGATGGAACGTGTAGCCTGAGGCCTCGAGCAGAGCCTGTTCATCGCTTTGCAAGGGGCGACTCGAAAAATAGAGGCAATCAGCTGGCAAAGCGGCCATGACACGCGAGCCCCACTCAATCGCCACCACCGTATGAGCTTGGGCGAGGTAGGCATCTAGTCCTGCTTCTGAAAAGGCCGCTGCATCTTCTAAGCGCCAAGCATCCATATGCACCAATTCCCAAGGCGCCTTTTGGATAGAGGGATGCTCAATCGCCAGGGCAAAGGTCGGGCTGCTGATCTCAGCAGGCGCGCAGCCTAAACCAGCAGCTAAGCCCTGTACAAAAACCGTCTTGCCTGCGCCCATTTCGCCTTCGAGCACTAGGCAGTTAGGAGGGCTGATAACTTGGCCTAAGCAAGCCCCTAGCCTTCTCGTTGCTTCTGGGGATTGGCTGATGAAGTGTAGGCACTGCATAGAAGCTCCTCAATAAGCAAGAGCCGAACACGATGTTCGGCTCTCGGGTCGTTGATAAAAAGGGTATCCGCGTTAACGCTTGCTGAACTGCGAAGCTTTGCGCGCCTTCTTCAAGCCGTACTTTTTGCGCTCTTTCATGCGGCTGTCACGCGTCAGATAGCCAGCGCGCTTCAGGCTGTCATGATAGGCCTCGCGATCGGCATTATCAAGAGCGCGAGCGATGCCGTGACGGATGGCACCAGCCTGACCTGAAATGCCGCCACCATAGACATTGCAGATGACGTCATACTTCGCAACAGTGTCCGTGGCCACGAGTGGCTGGCGGACAATGAGCTTGAGGGTCTCAAGACCAAAGTACTCATCGATCGATTTGCCGTTAATGGTGATGTTACCCTGGCCAGCGATCACACGAACACGAGCAATCGCATTCTTACGGCGGCCAGTACCCCAAATATATTCCTTCGTTGTGCTGGGCATAACCTACTCCTTAACCCTGGATCTCAAGGACCTGTGGCTGTTGAGCCTGGTGGGGGTGTTCTGCTCCCTGATAGACCTTGAGTTTCTTGTACATCTGACGACCGAGTGAGTTCTTGGGCAGCATGCCTTTGACGGCGAGCTCGATGACCTTCTCAGGTTTCTTGCTCAACATGCTGCGCAAGGTCGTTTCACGGCCACTGCCTGGATAACGGGAATGGGTGAAGTAGGTCTTCTGGTCCAATTTCTTACCGCTGACAACGAGCTTGTCGGCGTTAATGACAACGACAAAATCGCCGCAGTCAAGGAATGGGGTGTAGCTGGGCTTGTGCTTGCCCATCAACACGCGGGCGACCTGCGTCGCTAGACGACCAAGTGTCTGCCCTTCCGCGTCCACCACATACCAGGCGCGCTCAATCTCTCCGGCCTTGGCTACATAGGTGCTCATGCGTTACCTCCGATTATTTCTAAACAATGCCTGGCTATCCTAAAGGCGAGGGCATCATCTGTCAAGGCGTTTTTGAAATAAATGAATAAATCTCCATTTTTCGCCTTTTTGCTGCTTTATTCTCTTTTATTCAAAGTTAACCACCAGACGCTAGCATCAGGCCTCGTCTTGGGCGCTCTCTTCGAAATCTGCTTTGTCGTCTTGCGCAGCTGCCGTTGCATCGGCAGCTTCTGCCAAGGCCTCTGGAGCGCTGCCCCCGTCGGCCTCTACTGCAGCAAGGTTCTCCGCGACCTCCGCAGCCTCTGCGGCCTCTGCAGCTGCTGCAGCGGCGGCCGCCTGGCTAGCCTGGATTTGCTCCCAACTGATGGCTTGCATTCTGGCGGTATGACGTTCCTGCCAACGGGCTTGGCCATGCGTGTAGCCGTCTTCGGCGTCTTCGAGTGCTCGCTCGAAGTCATCCGCAGCCTGCTCTTGGGCAAGATCCTCTTCGACATAAGTCTTGCGCTCTATGAAGTTTGTCGCCGCTTCTGTCGAAGCCAGCGTCTGCATTTCTTCTTGCTCAGCCAGAGGGAATGCTTCTCTCTCTAACTCGCTTAAATCTTGTTCAGCTGGCAGCTCGGGATCTCGCGGTGTTTGCTCCCAAACCGCTTCGGCCTCTCTGAGGGCATTGAGGGTCGAAACTTGTCCCTTGTCGAACTGCGTTCCCCCATCCGCATAGTCAAACCAGGCCTGACTCCAAGGCAGGGTAGGCGTCTGGCGCGTGCGTCGCAAGCGTGAAATGGCTAAGGCAATGAAGAAAAGCACAAGGGCTGCAATAGAAATCAGCGCACCAAGGCGGAAACCCTGAGGTACAAACCTAAGCTGCAGGTGGTGCTGTCCAGGATTGACCTGAATGCCCAAAAGGCCACCGCCAATAGCCACGGTCTCCACTGCTTGACCATCCAAGGTCGCCTCCCAGGAGCGATCATAAGGGATGCTGAGGAAAAGCAGGCCTGCTTCTTTGGCCTCAAAGCTGCCTTCGATGCGATCAGAGCGATAGCTGATGATGTTCAGTCCACCCTCACGCAAACGATCGATATCCGATAGGAAGGCTTCTTGATCCAGGCCTACCGCGTTGAACTTGAGGAGGCCGCCATTATTCTCTTTGAACTTGAAGGTCACCGTAATCTGATCGTCTGCTTGGCAAAAACCGAGGTCGAAAATCTCTGGCTTGTTGATGTTACGAGTTTCTTGATAGGGCTGACTGGTCTGCGGTGTATTCGGCACAAGCCCACTAGCTAAGGCTGCTTCGACTCCCGAAGCCTGCCCCCCATCGCCAGAAGATGAGGCTGCTGCTTTTTCAGAAACTTCAGCCTTGCTCTCCGTACCGTCAGCTGCTTTTGCATCCGAATCTGACGCCCTCGAATTGGGCAGGCTCGACAAAGATGCCTCTAGGCCTTGGCCAGCTCCTGCTAAATCCGTCTGTGTTGCATTCGTCGGGCCAGCAATCTTCACTTCGACATCAACCGTGCGCGTCGTATCTACGGCAAAATACACGTGCTGTGCCGATGGATTTTTGAGCTGGATGGTCATCGTCGCCGCTTGGCTCACGTTCTCGACATCAAAGCTGTATCCCAATTGGCCTGTTCCGCCAGGTGTCGCAAAGTTCGTCTGGCTTATGACCTCTGCATCGAGCGGATAAAACACAGGATCTAGGTCATTCAGCCGCAAGAAGTTATTTTGCTTGTCAAAACTTGAGCCCGAAGCCTCTGGCCAATTTTTCAGAGCTGACTTGACCATAAAGCCAAGGGGCAAGGCGTTGGGATTGCGATAGCTGTAGTAGCCTCTTTTGCCTGCCTTTTCACGCAAGGGCTGCAGCAAGGGATCCTGAATGGGGTCATTTTTATTGATGTAGTAACGCAAACCAAAAAGAGCATCCAGGAGCGCCGTTGAACCCGTGTACTTGTAGCTGTTGATATTGTTGCCGTGATACCCCAACTTGCGCATCAGCTTGGCCGTAGCATCGTAGCTGGTCGAGGAAAAGAGTGTGAAGCCTTTGTAGCCATAGAGCGCAGGGGAATTGGTCGTTTTCTGCTGGATCATTTCCAAACGATAAAAGTCTGGGTCGCCCTGTCGAATGAGCGCCAATTCCTGCTCCATATCAGCAAAATCTTCGTTGAAGCTGTTGCGATTGGTATAGTGCTCGTTTCGATCCATCTGATTGATGCCCAAGGTCGTCGCAATCAGAAGTTCCGTAGCGTAGAAAAGGGCTAAAACCAGGCTGGCTTGGCGGAAGGTATAGCGGCTGCGTCTGGGCAACGAAAAGATAACGGCATAGAAGAGCAAGAAAAGGATGGCTAGAGCAGCCGACCAATGGGTTACCTGTTCAGGCATCAACTTTTCAGCTAGGACAACGTAGCTTAGGCTGAGGGCTGCAGAACCCACGAGCAAGCGAGAGGAAAAGTCCTTCCAGTGCATCAGTGCTCTAAACGCAATGATGATGAGCAAAAGCACATAGACAAAGGCATAGCGATAGGGCAACTGATTCGGGTAATGCATGCCATGCCACAAGAAGTTCAAGACATTGGTATTAAAACTGAAATAAAGGAAGATCAGCAGAGCTAGATGCGCGACCTTCTCCCCCAAAGGTATGGCCTTGGCCCTGACATAGAGCGGCAGCAAGAAGAAGATCGGCAAACCAATATATACATTTGGCAAGCCGTCTCGCACATTGGGCTTCATGTCGGGCAATTGGCGAGCAATGAAGTCAAAGAAGGAGAAGTTCAGGACAAGATCCTTCGGGAACTTGTCATTGGCGGCTGAGGTCAGTTGCAAAGCCAGGTAGGTCGGCAAGGCAAAGAAGGCTGCTATAGCGCCAGCCAAAAGCGAGGCGAACACAAAGAGTCCAAAGCGGCCA
>JAEZYR010000130.1 GCA_023442635.1 Bacillota bacterium
TCCCAGAGGAGTTCAATCGACAGGCGCTATCGCTATTTGCGAAGTGGCACTTTGCCCCTACCGAAAAGGCGCGACAAAACTTACTCAAGGAGTCCAAGGATCCCAACAGTATTGTTGTAACTGGCAACACGGCTCTCGATGCTCTTCAAACCACCGTTCGACCCGATTGGACGCATCCCATATTGGATTGGATTGCTGGCCGACGCCTCTTACTCTTGACCTGCCATCGCCGTGAAAATCTCGGAAAGCCGATGCGCGAAATTTTTCTCGCTATTCGTGATCTGCTCTCGGCTGATCCCTCACTATGTGTCGTCTACCCCATTCACCTCAATCCCAGCATTCGTGGCTTAGCCCAGGAAATATTCCAGGACTGCGATGCCCTCAAGCTCATTGAGCCCATGGAGGTCTTTGATTTTCACAACCTGATGGCCAAGGCGCATCTGATCCTGACCGATAGCGGCGGTATCCAAGAAGAAGCGCCTAGTTTGCACGTGCCCGTTCTCGTCTTGCGCGAGCATACAGAGCGGCCAGAAGGCTTAGCAGCTGGTACGCTCAAACTCGTCGGAACAGATCGTCAGACCATTTGCCAGGCGACCCAGGAGCTTTTGCATAACCCCTCTCTCTATGCTCAGATGCGGGATGCTGAAAATCCTTATGGCGATGGTCATGCTGCCGAAAGAATTGTGGCTCACCTCCAAAAAGAACTCAGTTCTCAAGCCTCAAATCTCTAAATACGAGTTTCTGAGCGAGCTGTAGAAGAGCAAAGATAATGTCCGAAGAAAGACCTAGCTTTTTTGAATCTGGAGGATCTGACCTTCCAGCAAAAGAAAAAGAAGACAACAACAGCAGGGAGGCTGGCTTCAAAGTGGCTAGCCCTGAGTTGTTGCGCCATCTAGCTCAAGATCCAATCGAAGAAGAGAATCCTTTTGCCAAAACGCCCTACACGCTCACGGCCTCTCAACAACGCTATCTCAAGTTTAAGCGCCTTTTTGACGTCTGTTTTGCCTGTCTGGGTCTGGCTCTATTTTTGCCTTTTGGCCTCATTTTGGCTCTGCTGATCAAGCTGAGCTCCCCAGGTCCAGTTCTCTTTCGTCAATCTCGTATTGGGCTGCACCGTAAAGTCTTTACCATCTACAAATTTCGCAGCATGAGAATGGATGCCCCGCCAGCCATTGCCACCGCTAATTTTGTGGATTCTAAGCAATACATTCCGCCAATCGGGAGTTTTTTGCGCCGAACCTCCCTCGATGAGGTGCCCCAGCTGCTCAATGTAATAAAAGGGGATATGAGCCTCATTGGCTATCGCCCCTTAATTTACAACGAGCGCGAAATGGATCAGCGTCGCGAGCAGTTAGGCGTTTATCAACTGCGGCCTGGTCTTTCTGGCTATGCTCAAATCAACGGTCGAGACAAACTTGGCACCAAAGAAAAGAGCTGCCTAGATCGCCAGTATTTAGAGCGCTGCAGCCTCGCCTGTGACTGGAAGATTTTTTGGCACACCGTCCGCTATGTCTTGACCCGCAAAGACGTGGCCTTTTAGATCCGCTTTCCCCAAAATCCAAAAGAAGCGCAGAGCCCCGTGGGTCTTGCGCTTCTTTTGCTTTTCTGAGTCTGCTACTGTAGGCCTTAGCTAAAGCGAAAAGAAATCTTCCCTTCTAGATCTGCACTCTCTTGGAGCTCCTCTATCTGGCAGCCCTCTTCGAGCGATAACTCAATCGTTTTCTTGTCGGCTAAAGCACCAGATAATAGGCTCTCCGACAAAGGATCTTCAATCCAGCGCTGCAAGAGCTTGCGCAAGGGGCGAGCCCCAAATTTGGGATCATAGCCTACTTTGGCCAAGGCTTCTTGGCAGTCTTTCGAGACTTTGAGCGCATAGCCCTGTTCTGATAGATCCTTGGCCAGATTAGCTAGCATCAAGTTCACAATCTGGAGAATCTCCTCTTTTTTCAGCGGCTGGAAGATAAGGATTTCATCCACGCGGTTCAAAAATTCTGGCCGGAAAGTCTCACGCAAGGCTTGTTGCACACGGCTTTCAAGCTCTTGATCTTCTTTTCGCCCAAAGCCCAAAACAGAGCTAGCTAGTGTTGTGCCAGCATTAGATGTCATGACAATGACGGTATGCTGAAAGTCCACCGTGCGCCCCTTCGCATCGCTGAGACGGCCATCGTCTAAGATTTGCAAAAGGATGTTAAAGACATCTGGATGCGCCTTCTCGATCTCATCCAACAGTAAAACGCTATAGGGCTTGCGACGCACGCGTTCCGTCAATTGACCGCCATCATCATAGCCCACGTAGCCAGGCGGCGAGCCGATCATCTTGGCAACGGTATGCGCTTCCATGTACTCCGACATGTCTAGGCGGATAAGAGCCTCTTCGCTGCCAAAGAGCTTGTCGGCAAGGGCCTTAACCAATTCTGTTTTGCCCACACCAGTCGGACCCACAAAAATAAAGGAGGCAGGTCTCTTTTGCTTAGACAAGGCGGCGCGTCGCCGACGTATAGCCCGCGCTAAGGCCTCCACCGCCCGATGCTGCCCCACAATGCGCTCGTGAAGTCGATCCTCAAGTCGCAGTAAACGCTCTGCTTCTGATTCCGTAATGCTCATGAGCGGAATGCCTGTCCACAGCTCGACAACTTCGGCAATATCACCCTTGTTGACTTCTGGCCAAGCTTCAGCCTCGACCTGCTTGAGGGCGGCCTCAACACGTAAGGCTCGGCTTTGAAGTTCAGCTTGCTGCTCATAGAGTGGGAGCTTTTCAGCCTCATTGTCGCCCTTTGTCTCCAGTTCTTGCGCCAAGCGATCCCGCTCTTGCTCGATTAGCTCAGCCTCTTTTTGGAGGCGTTCCTTCTCTTCATCATTCTGACAACGGGCATTCACCCTCGCCCCTGCTTCATCCAAGACATCGATGGCCTTGTCTGGGAAAAAACGATCGCTGATATAACGTCCGCTCAAGCGCACGCTTTCTTCAAGAACGGCTTCTGGGTAGCGGACGCGGTGGTAGGCCTCGTAGCAAGGTAAAAGACCCTTGAGGATTTCTAGCGTTGTCTCGGCATCAGGTTCACTGACCTGGACTTTTTGGAAGCGACGCTCTAGGGCGCTATCTTTCTCAATATAGCGGCGGTATTCATCCAAAGTCGTCGAGCCCAAAATACGCAACTCGCCTCGTGCCAAAGCAGGTTTGAGGATATTGGCCGCATTCATAGCGCCTTCGGCATCTCCAGCCCCCATGATGTTATGGAGTTCATCAATCACCAGGATCACGTTACCATGCTCTTTGGCCTCATCAACCAAGGCCTTCATACGAGACTCAAACTGCCCACGAAACTGTGTCCCAGCGACAAGAGCTGACATATCCAGCAGGTAAACTTCCATCTTGCGCAGTTTAAAAGGCACACGTCCTTCGACAATGCGTGCCGCTAAACCTTGGGCAATAGCTGTCTTACCCACACCTGGCTCACCTATTAAAACGGGGTTGTTTTTTTGCCGCCTATTGAGAATTTGGGCGACTCGCTCCAACTCCTGCTCACGCCCAATCATGGGATCTATCTCCCCTCGCTCAGCCAAGCGATTGAGATTGGTGCCGTACATTTCTAGGTGGCGGCGTTTGCTCTTCTTTTTCTTGCCATTCGAGCGCTCAGGGGCTTCACCAAATGTAATTTCTTCGCCAAATGCGAGCTCTTCACCATCTTGTGGCATCTCCATACCTGGAATAAAGGGCGCAAACATCATCTGAAATGATGATCTAGGTGCCTTAGGCTTTTCTTTGGGCTTATCTTTGGCTGTTTTTTTCTTGTCCTCTGTCTCTTTTTTCTCGTCGTTTGAAGTTGCCTGAGAGGCCGTGTCAGACTTATTTTTCTCTTTTTCGCTCTCTCCCTTAGGCGGAAAACGGTGACCTGGCCAGCGTGCTCGCTTGTCATCTTTTGCCGAGGCGCTCGTTGCCTTGTCAGGCTGATCAGCTGCTGCCCCCTCTGCTGCTTCGGCTTGAGTTGAATCAGTGGAGGAAGTAGACGCCTCATCCTCTAGAGCTGACAGAGTCGCTTCGTCCTGCTGTTCAGCCGAAGCATCAGCAGGCTGTTCCTCCTGCTCTTCTTCAGCTTCATCCTCTTCTTCGTCTTCCTCCGCAAAAGCCTGCTGAAAGGCGGCCATTTGGGCAAATTGCGCCTCGAGCTGCTCTGGTGAAATCTGACTCGCCATCTGCCCCATTTGCTGAAAAAGTTCGTCTGGCTGAATGGAACCCATCATATCCGCCATCTGATTGATCGCTTCCGTGACCGCTGGGACATCGGCCTCGCTCAGCCCCATAGCAGCTAGGGCCTGGTGCACGCCTGGCAAGCCGATCTCGAGGGCACAGGGTAAGCAATAGCCTTGACTTTCCGCCTGCTGATGAACATCCCCTGCAGCACCCTGCTGGGGTAAGGTCTGGCTGTAAATCACAGCTTCATTCTCATGACAACGGCAACATTTAGCCATTTCTATTCTCCTCAAATCATTCTGCTCTCTAGTACATGTCTACACGTCGCTCTGATCTCAGTTGAATCCATGAAGCAACTGTCAGACCCTAAGCAGCAAGGCGACAATTCAAGCTAGAGAAGCTATTGAACAGTAAAGTCAAATAAAGTCAGATTATTATTTCAAAAAGCGCCTCGTTTGGCAAGTGAGGTCATCTGGCCAGGCTCGCAAAGCCCTTAATCGGCGCGGAAAATTACCTGTTTTTGGGGATGACCCCATAGCGTCTTAGATATTGCCCTGTATAGGAGTCTGGACAGGCTGCCACTTCTTCGGGCGTACCAGCTATCAAAAGCTCACCACCACGGTCTCCGCCCTCTGGTCCCATATCCACAATATAGTCGGCCGTCTTGATAAGCTCCAGATTATGTTCGATGACCAGAACGGTATTGCCCTGCTCCGTCAGGGTTTGCAAAATCTCCACCAATTTATGGACATCAGCACTATGCAAACCAGTCGTAGGCTCATCCAAAATATAGAAGGTATGACCTGTACTGCGCCGAGCTAGCTCACTGGCTAACTTCACCCGTTGAGCCTCACCGCCAGAAAGTTGTGTGGATGGCTGTCCGAGTTGGACGTAGCCCAAACCGACCTTGAGGAGCGTTTCTAAACGCTGCTTAATCTTGGGCTGTGCCTCAAAAAATGAAGCTGCTTCTTCAATCGTCATGTCGAGCACATCCGCGATATTTTTGTCGCGATAGGTTACTTCCAATGTCTCTCGGTTGTAGCGTCTGCCATGACAGACTTCGCAGGGCACATATACATCGGGCAAAAAGTGCATGGCTATCTTTTTGACGCCGTCACCTCGGCAGGCTTCACAACGCCCTCCAGACACATTAAAACTAAAGCGGCCTGCCTTATAACCTCTAGCCCTGGCCTGTGGCGTTGAAGCATAGAGCTGACGAATAAGGGTGAAGACATCTGTATACGTCGCTGGATTCGAACGTGGTGTGCGGCCGATAGGCGATTGATCGATCGCGATCACCTTGTCGAGATGCTCAAAGCCTTCTAAAGATCGATGCGGTCCCGCTTTGCGCCTAGCCCCATTGAGTTTAGCCTCTAATTTTTTGATAATAATGCCATTCACCAGGCTGCTTTTGCCCGAGCCTGAAACACCCGTCACACAAATAAAAGTACCTAGTGGCAGGTCAACATCCACATCTTTGAGATTGTTTTCCGCAGCGCCCCGTACACGCAAGAAAGAACCATTGCCACTGCGTCGGCTTTGGGGTATCGGTATGCTTTTTTGCCCTGAAAGATACTGGCCTGTGATGGAGGCTGGCTCGCGCATAATCTGTTCGACAGGGCCTGTCGCCACCACCTCGCCTCCATTCGAACCAGCTTCTGGTCCTATATCAACAATGTAGTCCGCAGCGCAAATCGTCTCTTCATCATGTTCAACGACCAATACGGTATTGCCCAAATCTCGCAGACGTTGCAAAGTGGCCAAAAGTCGGCCGTTATCTCGTTGGTGCAAGCCTATTGAAGGCTCGTCCAAAATATACAAAACCCCCATGAGGCCTGAGCCAATCTGCGTAGCCAGCCTTATGCGCTGGGCTTCACCACCTGAAAGCGTAGAAGAGGCACGGGCGAGCGTCATATAGTCCAAACCGACTTCGATCAAAAAGTCGAGTCGCGCATCGATTTCTTCAAAAATAGGCTTGGCTATGCTTTGCTGCTCGGGCGTCAGCACCAGTTCATGTAAATACTGTTGGATGGCATGGATGGGCAGACAAGTTAGCTCAGAGATATTCAGCTTGCCTAGGCGAACGGCTAAGGCTTGAGGATTAAGGCGTGCGCCGTGGCATACTTCGCACGGAATCGAAGTCATGTAGGCCTCATAAAACTGCCTGAGTTCATCGGAACTGCTTTCGCGATAACGGCGCATCAACGACGGAATGACACCCTCCCAGGCCGAAGCATAATCCTTCCCTCTTTGGTATTGAGAGCGCGAGGTATCAACTGGAATCTTTTCGCCATCATTGCCATATAGAACAAGTTTTTTGACATGATCAGGAAGGTCCTGCCAAGCTGTGTCCAATGAAAATTGATAGCGCTTAGCTAGGGCTTCTGAGAAGGCTCTCGCCCAGGACTTAGGATCTCCGAAGTGCCAGCCACAACTATCGATCGCCCCTTCGTTTAAGCTTTTTTGGGGGTCATCAATGACGAGATCGGGATCGATCTGAAGATGCGCACCCAAGCCCGTACAAGCTGGACAAGCGCCAGCAGGATTATTAAAAGAAAAAAGTTGGGGCTCAATTTCAGGTAATGAAATATCACAGTCCGGGCATGCGAAGTGCTGCGAATAGGTCAGCTCTTCTTCGCGATATTGGCCGGGATGTTCGGCGTCCGCTTCTTGAAAAAGAACTTGCAAAAAGCCTTGGCCCTGAGCTAGAGCGGCTTCAACACTGTCAGCCAAGCGTGAGCGGATGCCTTCTCGGACGACCACACGGTCTACCACCACAGAAATGTCGTGCTTTTGACGCTTGTTGAGTGTGATGGGCTGCTCCAACTCATAGATCTCCCCATCGATGCGCACACGCACGAAACCTGAGCGAGCGAGATCCTGCAAGAGTTTTTGGTGCTCGCCCTTGCGCCCTCGTACGAGAGGCGCCATGATCAAGAGTCGGGTTCTTTCTGGCCTCGACAGCAGGCTATCTAGGATTTGATCAAGGCTCTGACGTTGAACAGCCTTGCCGCACTTTGGACAGTGGGGTACACCAGCTCTAGCGTAGAGCAAGCGTAAGTAGTCGTAAATCTCCGTAACCGTCCCCACCGTGGATCTGGGGTTTTTGCTAGTGGTCTTCTGGTCAATGGAAATAGCTGGGCTCAAGCCGTCAATGCTATCGACATCAGGTTTTTCCATCTGCCCCAAAAACTGCCTCGCATAGCTAGACAAGGACTCAACATATCGGCGCTGACCTTCTGCATAGATCGTATCGAAGGCCAAACTGGACTTGCCCGAGCCTGATAGCCCCGTCAGCACAACAAGGCGATCCCTTGGCAAACTCACATCAATATTCTTGAGGTTATGTTCCCTAGCACCGCGCACTTCCAGCGTAGCTAAAGGCCCCTCCAGATGCTCGACTGGCCGCCTCGCCTCCAGCATCTCTTGTGGTAAACGCGCTAAGGCACTACAGGTAGGCTCTGTTTCTTTCGACCTACAAGTACAGACTTTCTGCCCTTCAGCATCAGCCTGCTCTTTTGATTTTGCTAGTCTAGCTTTGCTGCTTTCTTTTTTCTCTGACTTCATCTAGCGACCTCACTCCTGACTCTTTAGTATAAAGCGTCTCAGCCAAGAGCCCGTGTCAAAGTCCTTAGCACAGTTACCCGCGCCTTTCTCACTCTAGGCTTTCTTTGCGTATTGACAGCGCAAGATAGGCCTAGATTCAAGCCAAAAACATTGCAATGCTTAACCAGTGGAAGCTTGAACCCGTTCCTAGTCTACTTCTGTCTCTGCTCGATTTGGGCGATCTGTCCCAATCGGCGCTCGTGTCGTCCACCCTCAAAGTCCATATCCAAAAAGTTCTCGACAATCTCCCAGGCCAGTTCAGCAC
>JAEZYR010000003.1 GCA_023442635.1 Bacillota bacterium
ATCTGCGCCACATGGCAAATCAGAGGATTATCGCTTGCCCGTCCCTTAGCTTGATAAATATGCTGACAGGCCTGTTTCGAAAGCGCACTGGCTCCCAATCCATAGACCGTTTCGGTGGGAAAGGCTACCAGCATGCCCTCTTTTAGTGCTTCGGCAGGAGCAGCCAACTGCCTATCTAAATCTTTTTCGGGATCAATCCTTATCCATTTAGAAAGTTCTCGGGGGGGCGTCATGTCGACAAAGACTCCTTACTCTCTTCATCCAATCTAGCCTGGCGTACATGCTGCAAAAGAGGGTTGATCACAGGATCAAGATCCCCCAATAAAATTTGATCCAATCGGTATAGCGTTAAGCCAATTCGGTGGTCTGTAACTCTATTCTGCGGCATGTTATATGTACGTATACGTTCTGAGCGCTCTCCACTTCCCACAAGAGTTCTTCTGTGCTCGGCTATCTCTTGTTCTTGAGAAGCAGATTGCGCCTCCATCAAACGGGCGCGTAATACCATCATGGCCTTTTCTCGATTGCGATGCTGACTTCTCTCGTCTTGGCACGTCACAACTAGACCTGTTGGCAAATGTGTAATGCGTATAGCAGAACTCGTCTTATTCACGTGCTGCCCACCAGCCCCCGAAGCTCTGTAAGTATCCACACGCAAGTCTTTCGGATCGATGACGAGCGTGTGTTCATCAACCGTGGGCAAAGCAGCAACCGTAGCTGTTGAAGTATGAATACGTCCCTGTGATTCAGTTTTGGGGACGCGCTGAATGCGATGGACACCAGACTCATATCTTAAGCGGCCATAAGCTCCGCGTCCTTTGATTAAAACAGTAAGCTCCCTCAAACCGCCCAATTCCGTCGGACTATATTCAACTTCTTCGATCTGATAACCTTTCTCCTCCGCATAGCGCCGGTACATTTGCCAAAGATCCATCGCCCACAGCGCACTTTCTTCTCCACCTGCAGCCTGGCGAATTTCTAAAAAGAAGGGGCGGTCAGCATCTGGATCACGCGGCGAAAGATCCTCTTGAAGTTGCTCCTCAAGACTTTCTCTGACTTCATCCAAGTGGTGCAATTCTTCTGCCGCAAGCGCCTGCCATTCATCATCCGCCCCAGCTTCTTCTTGAATCTGTTTGGCTTCTTTTATAGCCTGAAGACAGGCTAGATAACGCCCAATGCGCTCAACGACAGGACTGAGCTCTGCCCCTTCCTGATTAAGTGCACAAAAGCGCTCAGGATTGCTGTAGACTTCTGCTTGCTGCAGCTCAGCCTGAATCTCCTCATAACGGTGCTGCATTTGCTCCATTAAAGCTCGATTCAGCATTTTTTATCCTCTTTATAAGCGATCATAATCTTTTCTCACACTCATTTGCCAGAGCTAGGTAAAAGCCCAAAATAGACATCCTTAGTACGCTTCTTTTGGCCAAAGACATTGTAAGGCACGCTCTCGCCCAGCCATATCTTCCAAAGTTTGGACAAGCTCCCAATTCTGCTGGAGAAAAATCTGTTTAACATCCGCCTGCTGCTTCTCACCATGCTCGACCAGCAAAATACCATTCGTCGATAGATAAGGAGGTAGCTCGCTGGCTAATCGTGAATAAAACTGAAGTCCTTCTTCAGCAGCTATCAAGGCGCTTTGCGGTTCATAGTCCTTAACAGAGCTTTCAAGCTGGCGCCAAGTCCGCTCTGGAATATAAGGGGGATTGCAAAGCACAATGTCTGCAGGTGGACATGTGCCGATAGCGGGTAAAAGATCTGCCTGCACAAGCTTAAAATCCTTCTCTGCTTGGTGGTATGCAACATTTTTTTCGGCCCAGACTAAGGCTTTTTCTTCGATGTCAACAGCATAGACTTGCACCTGACAATTCGGGTCATAGCGTTTAAGGCAAGCCCATAAGGCCAGACCTAAGCAAGCCGTACCACAGCATAAATCATAAACGACAAGGCTTCGCCCCTGCTGTATAAGCTGATATTTATGAAGGCTCCTCGCTGCTTGCCAAACGATGACCTCGCTGTCGGGTCTCGGAATAAGAACCCCTGGCCCGACCAAGAACGTCAGGTCTGCAAAATCGGCTTCACCTAGAATATAGGCCAATGGCTCATCCTGTCTTAGACGTTCATAGGCCTTGTGCCAGAGCGCATGTTCTGTTTCGCTCAAAGTCAAACCTGGCAATTGAAAACGCAAGTCATGCAAGGGTTTGTCTAAAATTTGGGCAAGGCAGCGAAGCAAGGCGTCACGATAATAGCTTCGGTTGCTCTCTCTCTCATGAGCCAACTGCGCGTGTGCCCCAGCACAATCAGATCGATCATGGTAACGGAGGCGCTTAAGCGATCGCTCTTCGTCCAGCTGGCATAATTCCTCAGCCCAGAGACGAAGGCTTTGGCTTACTGTCGACATGTTATCTCCCGTAACCTTGTACTCATATGCTGGTATCAAGAAAGGAGGGGATCTCCCCCTCCTTTTGGCATCTCAAGCACAAGATAATGATGAATACGCTTTATGCTTAATTCTGCTTCGTACGGTTCATACGACGCTTGAACTTATCAACGCGCCCGCCCGTATCTACCAATTTCTGACGCCCTGTGAAAAAGGGGTGGCACTTGCTGCAAACATCTACGCTGATGCTAGGAACTGTAGAACGGGTCTCAAAAACCTCTCCACATGCGCAGCGTACTGTACAGGTCTGATACTCAGGATGAATATTGTCCTTCACGCTTCTATCTCCTTAACAAGATCGGGCGCGATTCTGTTTCGTCTTCGATATTCGCAAAGCAAAAGCAAAGGCGCAAAATCGTATGCCAGATCAGTACTTGGGTTGCAAAGAAGTATACTGTTTTCGCCTATTAAACGTCAAGATTAGGCTCCTAGATGTCCCCAAAAAGCCCTTTTCTTTCTATTCTCTCTGGGGCAAGCACTCTCAAGATGCAAGCGCAGGTCCTCTGCCTTCCCTTGCTGAAAGCCTTCCTTTTGGATCAGCATCCAATGCTGGTCTAGGCGGAGAAAGAAACAGCGCTCATCTTCTTCCCATCGTTTGAGTGCTGACCAGCGAAAAGCCACGCTCTGGCCACTTTCGGAACCACAACTTATCCCGATAGGTGTCACGCGGTAATGGCGGTCTTGGAGAATGTTCGGTGTGTTGCGCAAAACACGCTTAGCGGTCTGTGAAATAATGCCCCAAATAGCCAACCATATCGAAGCTGAACCGAGTAAGATGACCAGAATAGCGCTCAGCCAAAGACTTTGACTGTGGCCACGTAAAATCTGCACAATCTGCAACAAGCCGTAAATGATAAAAGCAGCTCCGAACAGGATAATAAAAGTCCGATAAAGCTTGACACCGCGCTGTTCAGTGAGCAAGCATTTCACAAATCCCTGTACATCTCGTTTTTGGATGTGGCTACGGTTGAGAATGGTCTGTTCTTTGGATGCAGGGGGCAAGACAAATGGAGCCTCTTCGGGGTTTTCGGCCCATGCCCTCGCCAAGACAGCTTTGACCTCTGGATCGATATCATCCTGCTCCCAATTTTCTGGCCGCTGAAGCTCAGCGATCGGCAGCTGATTTTGTGCCTCGCCATTAAGCTGGCTGGGCTGTTCAGCGTGGGGTGAGCTATTCTGCAACTCTAAGTTCTGTTGCTCCTCTGGCATCATCGTTCATAGTCTCCTTTTGCGCTATTGTGATAACTCGCACTTCGATTATTGACATTATTGCTTCGGGCAGCAGTCGCTCCTGGCAGCGCCGAGCGGGTCGCATCTAAATTGGCTTTGTTGCCAAGTGTTGCATTGATAGATTCTACAAAGCGCTGGTTATCATTGCTCTTGAGCAAGAGGTTCATGATGGTCTCTGTTACGTTGCCCGAATCCAGTTGACCAAAGGCCTTACGAATAGCCCAAACCGCATCCAACGCGCGTGGCGCCAAGAGTTTTTCTTCTCGCCGAGTTCCCGAACGATTGATGTCGATGGCTGGGAAGATACGCTTTTCGCTCAACTTGCGATCCAAGTAAACTTCCATGTTGCCAGTTCCCTTAAATTCCTCGAAAATGACTTCGTCCATGCGGGATCCAGTCTCTACGAGAGCCGTAGCTACAATGGTCAGAGATCCACCGTTTTCAATATTACGAGCAGCACCAAAGAAACGCTTAGGACCGTTGAGGGCGCCTGGATCAATGCCGCCCGAGAGGGTTCGTCCTGTGGGGTTGATAGTCAAATTGTACGCGCGTGCCATACGTGTCAGACTATCTGTCAGAATCATGACATCTTGCCCAAGTTCAACCAGGCGCATAGCCCTCTCCAAGACGAGCTCCGTTATTTTGACATGGTTTTCAGGTGTTTTATCAAAAGTTGAGTAGACCACTTCTCCCTGAATAGAGCGCTGCATGTCTGTTACTTCTTCAGGACGCTCATCAATTAAAAGCACAATTAAATGGGTCTCAGGGTTATTGGCACTGACGGCATTGGCTATTTTTTGAAGAAGGATGGTCTTACCAGCCTTAGGAGGTGAAACAATTAGGCCACGCTGCCCCTTTCCTATGGGAGCCATTAGATCGATAATTCTTGTGGCAAGCTCATTGCGAGCCGTTTCCAGCTGAAAGCGCTCATCGGGATAGATGGCCGTCAAACGATCAAAATGAGGCCTCTTCATCATCTTTTCGGGCGTTTCGCCATTAACTGTTTTTATGTATGACAAAGCCGCATAGCGATCGTTGTTTTCGCGCTGGCGGCGGATGACCCCCGTAACATGATCTCCAGCTCTTAACTTAAAGCGTCGCACGAGTTGAGTCGGCACATAGGCATCTTTGGGACCTTGTAGGTAATTATCGCGGCGCAGAAATCCATAACCTTCTGGCATCAGCTCTAGCACGCCACTAACTTCATCCTCCTCGCGCTTTTCTCGAAAATTGCCAGGAAGGGTGCTGTTTTCACTACCTTCTCGTTCTTCCTGTTCTTCCTTGTTGCCTCGGCGCTTTGAGCGTCTCTTCGTTTTGCCATTCTGACGCTCATGCTCAGCTGCTTCTTTGGTCTCTCCAGTCGCAATCTCATCAGTCTGCCCAACTGCTTTTCCTCGAGTTGCTTCCTCTTCAGGAATTTCACTGTCGGTGACCATGATCGGCTTGACGCAAGACCATAGCTTAGGCTCTTGCTCTTTATAGCTAGCCTGCTTCACTTCTTGGTCCGCAAGCTGTGCCTGCTTTTCTGTGATCTGAGTTTTCTTTCGCTTAGTGCTCGTTCTCAGTATGGATGTTGTCGCTTCAGCCTCTTCCTTCTTGCGACTCATCTCTTCGATCATCGATTGCACCGCCATAATCGAGGGGCGCTTATCCTGCTGGGCTGGCGCTTGCTTATGCGGTGTGGCTAGAACAGAGCGCATACCCCGCCGACTTTGTCGTTCGCCTTCGACCTGTCTATTAGCAGCTTCACGGCCTGGTGCAGCCTCAATCAGAGCTTCTGCTTCGAGTTGACTCTCCTGCTGCTGACCAGCTTCTTCCTTCTGGGCCAGGCTCTCAAGTGCATCAACAAGCATCGCCTTGGTCATACGGTGGGCGTGAGAAATAGGCATGAGCTTATGTTCTCTAACAAATGAAATAAGCTCCGCCTTCGTCATACGTTTAAAACGCGACTCTGTCATGTGTACCTCAGATAATAGAATGCACCCTAAAGGGGTTAAAGGGAAATACAATATAGCTGGCTATAAATGCCGTTTTCTAGTCTATCTTTAGGCTTTTGGGGCGTCAAGACTCCGATATCACCAATCGCCGACTACCTCATCCTCTAGACTCTGGTTTTGTCAAACAGCAGGGGTAGAAAATAAACGCTCGTCCGTCAGTTCGCCCAGAAGCATACGGTTTTTAGTTCCCCTAAGCGCTTTGCATTCAACACAAAACGTCTGATCCCTTCATAGGGCTCAGACGTTTTGAATATCGCCTGTTCGTGCAAGCGTATTTTGCAAGTGAGATTGTCTTAATTGAGCGCTGTAAATTTATCCATCATCGTCAAAGCGCGCCCCGTTCCAATAGCAACACAGCGTTCTGGCTCGTCAGCGATGATCACGTCAATCCCAACTTTGGAGCTAAGCATGCGATCCAAACCATAAAGAAGCGCCCCACCGCCCGTCAAAATAATGCCTCGGGCGCTAATATCGGCTAGCAGTTCAGGCGGCGTTTCTTCCAGCACGGAATGAATAGCCTCAAAAATCTGCGAAATAGGTTCCTCAAGCGCTTCCATCATCTCTGTTGAGCTCACGCGTACAGTTGCTGGCAAGCCCGTAATGATATTGCGACCACGAACCTCTTCGTAGCGTTCCTCTTCGCGAGGGTAAGCACAAGCGATACTCAGCTTGAGAGCTTCAGCAGTCTTTTCACCGATATGTAGATTATGTTTGCGACGAACATATCGCACAATCGCTTCATCAAAGCGATCACCCGCTACTTTAATTGAGGCATCTACAACAGGTTCACATAGTGATATAACCGCAATGTCTGTTGTTCCACCGCCTATATCGACAATCATAGAACCCTGTGCGCGTGTGATGTCTATACCCGCTCCAATAGCGGCTGCAATAGGCTCGCGAATAAGAAAAACTTCGCGTGCCCCTGCATTACGACAGGCATCCTCAACAGCCTTCTGCTCAACCTGTGTAATCTCACTCGGCACACAAACAACAATTGTAGGCTTGAAATAGGAACTGATAAGCCCCTTATTCACTCGATTGATGAAGGTTTTGAGCATGACTTCAGTCACCTTGAAATCAGAGATAACGCCATCTCGAAGCGGCCGAATGGCTTCCACAATCTCAGGTGTTCTGCCCAACATAATAGAGGCTTCTTCACCCACAGCCAAAACCTTGCCACTTCGTGAATTAACGGCCACGACAGAGGGCTCATCGAGGACAATACCCTTCCCCTTCACATAAATCAGAACATTCGCAGTTCCAAGGTCGATACCTATGTCGAGACCAAATTTCATGCCAAAATCCACCTCTGAAAAAGGACGCCCACAATTCAATTGGAACTGTAGGCGTCAGTCAAATGGAGCCTGCAAAGGGACTCGAACCCTTAACCTGCTGATTACAAATCAGCTGCTCTGCCAATTGAGCCATGCAGGCGGTTAGCAGGCCAATGGCCTGCAATAATTAGTTCTGGCTGTCTGTGCCCTCAAAATACGCGTTCAGATCCGCAATAAGGGCATCTGCGTCCATGCCATGAACTTCACAGGCTTCTGCGATCGTTTCGTTCGAAGCCATAACGCAGCCCACGCAATGCAGGCCGTGTTGGAAAAGAATCGGAACTACGCCCCTATCCTTCATCAGCACATCCGCAATGAGCATATCTTTATGGATCATGATGTCACCTTCTAACTCAGTATGCAAACCTTACTTGTTCACACGATCCTTGAGGCTCTTACCAGCTTTGAAAGCAGGAGCTTTGGATGCTGGGATCTGAATCTCTTCTTTCGTGCTTGGATTGCGACCCACACGGGCAGCACGCAGACGGGTCTCGAATGTACCGAAGCCAACCAGAACAACCTTTTCCTCGCGAGCAAGGGCGTCTGCAATGCACTCGAAAGAAGCGCTCAAAGCAGCCTCAGCATCCTTCTTGCTCAAGTTGGTTTTCTTAGCGATAGCCTCGACTAATTCAGTTTTATTCACAGTAGTTATCCTCCTGTAGTTTGTCGGAGGTATTATGCTGGCCTAAACAAAAGCTGTCAAGTTTAATATTTTGCTATTCTCGCTTTCTTGGCGCTCTCAGAGCCTAAATCTCATCTTAATTAGGCTGCTTGAATCAAGCGTTCCATAAGCAAGTGGTGTAAGCGTCGAATCACGGAAGCACTGCCACCCTCAAAGCCAGCCTCACGAAAGACATAGCGTAAGCTGCGCTCAACTTGTAGTGTTGTCATCTGGTAACGTTTTTCTGCTAGCGGGTAGAGTTGCTTAGACACTGGATAAAGCTTGCTGTCATCTAGAACACTGTGATGTAGCAAGTAGCGTAGGATTTGATAGCCTCGTAGCGCTTTATTAAACGGATAATCATCTAGCAAAGCCTCTATTTCGTCATCTAGAGCTTCTAGATTGGGCTGAGGCTCACCAGTCTGCTCTTTATGCTTTTCACTAATTTGAAGAACCTTGTGCACCTGACGATAAAGATCCTGTCTTGCGTCGAGGACATAATGCATACGACCACCACTATCAGCAATTCCTAAATAGCCCTTTTGGCGCATCAAAGCATCCAAATGTCGCATGATTTCACGATCATTACTCGCTACATAAAAATCATATTGAGGTGTTTTTCCCCCTAAATTACTCAGTTGCTGTTCGGCTTCTTTCATCGTCGCCACCTCCTTTACGACCGTATTTTGAAGGGCAAAAAAGACCTTGGCTAGTGACACTAGCCAGGACGATTTGGCACTTTCCACTCCACATTCCACAAGAAACCGTGGAAAACTTCAGGGCAAGCAAAAGGCCCCTTCCAGCTAGCTTGAAAGGAACCCGTATAAAGGCTTTTTGAGGCGATGAGAAAAGCTTAAGTCTTCCGATGGCTACAAACTGATGGCTCCAATCCTAAGCATGTACCCGATCAAAACAAAGACTCAATAGACATCTGGATGACGGCTTGCGCTTGGATCAGATGTCTGGGTGCTATTGGGGATATCTGGTGCTTCTTCTCCCTCCTGATGATAGCGAATAATAAATTTCGACCGAGGTAGGTACTGCACGATATAGCGTTCCCCCAAACGCAAGTGTTGACTAAAGGGAAGATCCGAAAAACTTTCCCCTTGTTCAGTGAGCAGTTGCCCCGTCAATCGATTCCGTTCAACAAATACAATGGGTTTGACATAGTAGCTATCGTTCACCAGGCGCAAAGCATCAAGCATCTTAGGCCCGCTAAAAATAGCAACTTGAAAAAGCAGTACAAGGGCTAACAAAGTCGGCAGAGCAAACTCCCAAGTGTGCTTTACACGCTTCGTTTTGAGAGAGAGCATTCGCCAGCAGAAAAGCACAAACAGTCCGATAGAAAAGAGTGCATCAATCGCTAAACGAATCAAAAACCAAACCATACACCACCTCGCCCAGGTTCATAGCATACTTAGGTCTCATCCGTGTTAAAGAGATCTGGGTAGCTACGCTGAAGCTCTGCTTCCATCAAGATCGGGATATTCAATCTTACGGCTTCGGCGTGTTTAGAACCTGCATCTGCCCCTTCAAAAAGAAAGTCACTTTGTTGGCTTAAAGAACTCTTAACCTTGGCTCCAATGCGCTCTAAACGCTCCTTAAGTTCACGGCGCCCTAAGCTTTCGAAGCGACCTGTTAAGACGATGTTTTTGTCTCTCAAGGGGTGCTCCATTGAAGCTAAGGCGCTGCCTTCTTGCGATGTTTCAGACCTTGTTGCCAGGCCTAACTGAATAAAACCATTCAGCAAGCTTTTGTTCTCTTCTTGCTGCAGAAAATCAAAGATGCTTTCCGCAACTTTGGGACCCACACCATCCAGTGCCTGTAACTCATCTTTTTGGGCTGAAAGAAAAGCGGGCAATGTTTGATACGCGTTGGCCAGCTCTCGTGCGTTTTCTCTGCCGACATGTCGAATACCCAGAGCTGTGATAAGACGATCAAGCGATTGATCTTTTGATCGTTCAATCGCCAGCAAGAGCTGCTCAACCTTTCGTTTGCCCATACGTGGCAAGGCCAATAGCTTCTCTCTTTGCTCCCCTAGATGGTAAAGATCTAAGATACTCCGCAGCAAACCTGCATCAATCAACTGCTCGACCAACGCAGGTCCACAACCCTCTATATCCATACAATCTCGCGAACAAAAATAGCTCAATCGGCGCTGAAGTTGTGCTGGACAGTGGCTGGAGGGACAATAGCGTGCCGCTTCACCTGGCAAGCGCTCTGTTTCACAGCCACAGACTGGGCAGTGTGTGGGAAAGCGGTAGGCTGGCAGCTCATCTCGCCTTTTGCTGCGATCGACGCCAACAATTTCGGGGATGATCTCACCGGCCTTGCGGACATGCACCCAATCCCCGATGCGGAGCCCTAACTGTTGAATAAAATCCTCATTATGCAAGCTGGCTCGGCTGACAGTAGTGCCCGCTATCTGAATGGGCTCAAGCTCAGCAATAGGGGTCAACTTTCCCGTGCGGCCAACCTGGATACTTATATTCAGCAGCTGGGTCTCTCGTGTTTCTGGTGGATACTTCCAGGCCACAGCCCATTTGGGCACACGGCTGCTGTTGCCTAACGTGTCTCTATAAGCAAGTTGATCTATTTTGAGAACCGCGCCATCGATATCGTAAGGTAAACGAGGGCGCCGATCGGCTATAGCCTCAATAGCCGAAAAAATCTCAGCATCTGAACTAACTTTTTGGTGGGGTACAACAGGGAAACCTAGTCTTTTGAGCCAAGTTAGTTCTTCAAAATGACTTTGGAACTTTCTCCCCCTAAGCTGCTGTACATTGAAAACAAAGAAGGCTAGCCCTCGCTCTGCCGTAATCTTGGGATCCAGTTGGCGTAAGGAACCAGCCGCAGCATTGCGCGGATTAGCAAATATTTTTTGCCCCTGCTGCTGTTGTATATGATTCAATTTTTGAAAGCTGGCTCTCGGCAGATAGACCTCAGCGCGCACTTCTAATAG